>JAUIEL010000741.1 GCA_030428825.1 bacterium | reverse complement strand
CCTCGGGCCAACGGTCGGACAGGAAGAGGCGCGCCGCCGCGACGTCGCTCGTCCCGACCAGGATCACGCCCGGGAACCCCGGACGCTCGGTCGCCCGCCGCACGTCGGCGACGAGCTCCCGACAGAACGTTCACCCGAAGTGCCGCAGGAAGACGAGCAGCGTCGGGCCGTCGAGCTGGTCCCGCAGCCCGCCGGGCGCGAGGTTCAGGCCCTCGACCGGCCGGTCGAGGAGGGGATCGGGGAGATTCATCGGGACTCCTTCGGGTCGTCGTCGAGGAGGTCCGGCAGCCCGGGGACCCGCTCGTGCGCGTAGACGATCGCCGACTCGATCTGCGCGACCTCCGGCCGGGAGGAGAGCTCCTCCATCACCAGCGACCGCATGTGCTCGACGTCGCGCACCGCCACGTGCAGCAGGAGGTCGTTCTTCCCCGCGACGTGGAAGATCTCGACCACCTCCTCCAGGGAACGTACGTGCGCGAGGAACGAGGCGAGGCGCTCCTTCGGATTCCCCGTCAGCTGCACCGCCACCACCGACTCGAGATGGACCCCCAACGCGTGCGGATCGACCTCGGCGTGGAACCCCCGGAGGACCCCCCGCTCGATCAGCCGCTGGACCCGTCCGTGGCACGACGAGGGGGCGAGGCCGACCGCCGCCGCGAGCTCCTTGTTCGACCGCCGCGCATCCTTCTGGAGGAGCGCGACGAGGCGTCGATCGATTCGGTCCAGGCCACGTTTTGCGACGTTCATTCGAAGATGATTCGTAGGGCAATTCGGTTCATCGACGGTCATTCTATCGCCGAACGAGAAAACCGAACCGATGAAGAACCCGAGCGCCTCTCCCACCGCCGCCACCTCCGTCCCCGCCGCCCGACGGAACTCCGCCCGCCGGGTCCGGGAGCGCTTCCTCGTCGCCCTGGCGCGCGCGCTCCACCGCCGCGGCGTCCCGGCCCCTCGCCTCGAGGCGGCCCTGACGACCGCGGGGGCGACGCTCCGCTCCCCCCTGCAGATCCTCGCCACGCCGACGGCGCTGCAGCTCGCGTTCGAGACCGGGGCGGGACAGCGGGTCGTCCTGGTCCGGCAGGACCCGGCGGAGGTCGACCTCGACGCGATCACCGCCCTCGACGAGGTCCTGGACGACGTGGTGCACGGCGACCGGTCCGCGGCCGAGGGAATCGCCGCCCTCGAGGCGATCGAGCGGCGACCGCCCCCGTACGGCCCGGCCGCCACGATCGCCGCGTTCGCGGCGACCTCCGGCACCGCGGCGCAGCTCTTCGGCGGCGCCCCGGCGGACGTCGGCGCGGCCGCGCTCCTCGGCGGGCTCGTCGGCGTGCTCGCCCGGGTCGCGTCGCGCCGGGAGGGCGTCGCCCGCCTGTTCGAGCCGGTCGCCGCCCTCGCCGCGACCCTCGCCGCCGGCCTCCTCGTCGCGCTCGAACTCCCGATCTCCCGCGACCTGGTCGCGCTCACCTCGCTCGTGGTCCTCCTGCCCGGGTTCACGGTCACCGTCGCGATGACCGAGCTCGCGGAGGGACACCTCTCGGCGGGGACCTCGCGGCTGTTCGGCGCGGGGATCACCTTCCTGTCGCTCGGTCTCGGGGTCGCGCTCGCCCAGGCGCTCCTCGGCCCGCTCTCCCTCCCCGCGGCCGGCAAGGGCGCGGGCGCGCCGCCGGTCGCCGGCGCCGACCTCGCCGCGCTCCTCCTGGCGCCGGTCGCGTTCGGGGTGCTGTTCCGGGCGCGCCCGCGGCACCTCGGGTGGATCGTCCCGGTCTCCGTGCTCGGGGTCCTCGGCGCCCGGGGCGGAGCGCTCGGGCTCGGGCCCGAGCTCGGCTCGTTCACCGGCGCGCTCGTGGTGGGGCTCGCCGGGAACGCCCTGGCCCGGACGACCGGGATCCCGACCATGGTCTGCCACGTCCCCGGGATCCTCCTCCTCGTCCCCGGGAGCGTCGGTTTCCGGTCGTTCGTCGCGTTCCTGGCCGACGACGCCCTCTCCGGCACCGAGACCGCCTTCCGGACCGCCCTCGTCGCCGGCGCGCTGGCGGCCGGCCTCCTGGTGGCGACGGTGGTCCTCCCGCCGACCAGCCGGCTGCGCCCCCGGCGCGGCCGGGAAGTTGCGGCTCCCGCTCACGATCCGGCCTCGATTCCGCCGAGGAATCCCCTCGGAACCCCGGGGAGACCGCCCCGTGACAGCCTGTCGCCGCTCTGATATCCTGGCGCTCGGTCTGGGACGGGGGTGTGCCGGCGCCGCCGATCCGAGGGAGTGCAGGTGATTCGCGACTCGTTCCGCCGTTCGACGACCGCCCCGCGCCGCGGCTCCGCGGCCGGGCTCCTCGTCGCGCTCCTCGCGGCGCCGCTCCGCGCGGCCGACCCGCCCCCGATCACGATCCTCGACCTCGGCCTCCACGTCGAGCAGTTCGAGCTGACCGACGACGGCGCGTTCGTCTTCTTCACCGTCGACGAGGCCCAGCAGGGGGCCCTCGACCGGAACGGCGACGGCGACGCGCTCGACCAGGTCGTCCACTCGGTCGACACGTCGACCGGCATCGTCACGAACCTCGGGCTCGCCGCGACGTCGAGCCTCGCGGTCGACGGACACCGCGCGGCGTTCCACGTCACCGAGGCCGGGCAGGGGTTCGACGCGAACGGCGACGGCGACCTGTTCGACGTGGTGCCCCACGTCTTCGACGCCGACCTCGGCTCGGTGTCGAACCTCGCCATCGCGGGGAGCTTCTACCGGCCGATGATCGCCGGCGATCGGGTGCTGTTCGAGGTGCTCGAGGCGGCCGAAGGACTGTCGGACCTGAACGGCGACGGCGACGTCGCGGACTCGGTCCTCCACTTCCACGACCTCTCGACCGGCGTCACCACCAACCTCGGACTCGCGGCGCGGCCGTCGTTCGGCGGCCCGACGACCCGGATCGACGGCACTCGCGCGACGGTCGTCGTCGGCGAGACCGAGCAGGGCTTCACCGACCTGAACGGCGACGGCGACGTCCTCGACGGCGTGGTGTTCGCCCTCGACCTCGCGAACGGCGGCCTCGCCAACCTCGGGCTCGCCGTGGGGGCCCAGCCGGCCTCGGTCTTCGGCGACACGGTGGTGATCCTCGTCGAGGAGGCGTCGCAGGCGAACACCGACCTGAACGGCGACGGCGACCCGTACGACCTCGTGCTGCACCTCCACCGGCCGACGACGCCGCCGATCGTGAACCTCGGCCTCGCGGCCGCCGACCCGATCAGGGTCGCCGACACGCTCGTCTTCTCGG
>JAUIEL010000740.1 GCA_030428825.1 bacterium | reverse complement strand
TCCCGACGACGGCGGACCTCACGCTGACCGGGAGCACCGCGGGCGAGGAGTTCGGCTACGCGGTGGCGACGGCGGGGGACGTCAACGGCGACGGGCGCTCCGACATCGTCGTCGGCATCCGGTCGTACAGCGGCACGATCACCGGGCAGGGGCGCGCCGAGATCTACCGTGGCACCTCGTCCGGGGCCGTGCTCGCCTTCTCGCCGTACGCCCAGCTCACCATCGCGCAGACGAACGCGTTCTTCGGGACGTCGGTCTCGACGGCGGGCGACGTGAACGGCGACGGCTTCTCCGACGTGATCGTCGGCGCGCCGCGGGCCGAGCAGGGGACCACGCGGGAGGGGCTCGCGTACGTCTTCCACGGGGGCGCATCGATGTCGCCGACGCCGTCCGCGACCCTCGAGGCGGACGACGACTTCGCGAACTTCGGGATCTCGGTCTCGACCGCCGGCGACGTCGACGCCGACGGCTTCTCCGACGTCATCGTCGGTGCGCCGAACTTCTCGAACAACGTGGTGGACGAGGGGTTCGCCGCGATCCACCACGGCTCGGCGACCGGCGTGTCGACCACGGCGGAGTGGATGAAGGACACGAACTTCGCGAACGCGCGGTTCGGCGCCGCGGTCGGCACGGCCGGCGACGTGAACGGCGACGGCTACTCGGACGTCGTCGTCGGGTCGCCGGGATTCACGCAGGGCCCGTTCGACGAAGGATGGGCGTTCGTCTATCACGGCTCGTCCGGGACCGCGAGCATCGGCCCGAACTGGCAGGGGAACGGCGGCGTCGCCGGCGCGGTCTTCGGCGCCGCGGTCGGGACGGCCGGGGACGTGAACGGCGACGGCTACGCGGACCTCGCCGTCGGCGCGCCGGGGTTCACCACCGGCAGCCCCGGCGTCCAGGGGAAGGTGTTCGTCTACCACGGCTCCGCCGGTGGACTCTCCACGACGTTTTCGTTCGAGCGGACGCTGTTCGAGGCGAACCCCTCGTTCGGCAACGCGGTCGCCACCGCGGGCGACGTCAACGGAGACGGTTTCTCCGACGTGATCTTCGGGGCCCGGACGTTCACCAACGGGCAGACGAACGAGGGGCGGGCGCAGGTCCACTACGGGTCCCCCGCCGGGCCCGGCACGATGCCCGTGACGTTCGACCGGGGGGACTCGGCGAGCCGGCGCCTCGGGTCGTCGGTCGCGAGCGCCGGCGACGTGAACGGGGACGGGTTCGCCGACTGGATCGCCGGCGAGCCGACGTACTCCAACGGCGACGAGAGCGAGGGGCGGGCCCTCGTGTACCACGGCGGGATCAAGCACCCGAACACCATCGGCGCCACCTCGACGCCCGCGTGGACGTTCGAGAGCGACAACGCGTTCGCGAACCTCGGAGCCTCGGTCTCGACGGCCGGCGACCTGAACGGCGACGGCTACTCCGACGTGATCGTCGGGGCTCCCAAGGCGACGGCGGGCGGCGGACAGCCGTCCGGCGGCGCGATCTACACCTTCCTCGGCTCCGCGGCGGGGCTCTCCCCGACCCCGAGCTTCGTGGGCGGGAGCATCCAGTCCGACTCCGACCTCGGCTACTCGGTCTCCGTCGCCGGGGACGTGAACGGGGACGGGTTCTGCGACATCATCTTCGGGGCCCCGCTGCGCGACGCCGGCGAGGTCGACGAGGGACAGGCCTTCGTCTACCTCGGGAGCCCGAACGCCGTGGGGCTGTCGGGGGCCGACACGTGGACCGACGAGGGAGACCAGGCCGGCGCCCGCTTCGGGTTCTCGGTCTCCTCGGCCGGGGACGTGGACGGCGACGGCTTCTCCGACGTCCTCGTCGGCGCGCCGGGGTACGACGGCGGCACCGTCGACGCGGGGAAGACGTTCTACTACTTCGGGTCCGCGGCGGGACTCTCGACCACCCCCGCGTCGAGCCACTCGGGGAGCTTCGCCTCGGGGAACCTCGGGTTCTCGGTCTCGGAGGCGGGCGACTTCAACGCGGACGGCTACACCGACGCCGTGGTCGGCGAGCCGTTCACCGGCGGCGGGCGCGCGCACGTGCTGAAGGGCGATCCCGGCCTCTCCTTCGGGTTCGTCCCCGTCCCCATCGGCAGCTCCCTCCACGGCGGCGTCACACAGGCGCGCCTCGGAATGTCCGTGTCCGACGCCGGCGACGTGAACGCCGACGGCTTCGCCGACGTGATCGCCGGCGCTCCCTCGACGGACGGGAGTGGCGCCAACGGGTACGCGTCGATCCACTTCGGGTCCGTGTCGGGCCCCTCCCAGGTCTTCGAGATCGACACGCTGCTCCTCGGCACCGCCGCGAACGGCCTCTTCGGTCGGGCCGTCTCCACGGCGGGCGACGTGAACGGCGACGGCTACGCCGACGTCGTCGTCGGCGCGCCGGAGTTCGACGACGCGCCGAACGCGAGCGCGGGGACCTGGACCCTCTACCTCGGGAACGACGCTCCGGCCGGGACGAACCCGCTCGCCGCGCGCCCGCGACAGCGCCGAGGCAACGACGCCGGACCGATCCCGCGGCTCGGGATCACTCCGATCGACGCCTTCCGGATCGAGATGCTCGGGCGGACGCCGTTCGGGCGGGGGAAGGTCCGACTCGGCTGGGAGCTCTCCGACGCGGCCGGCGCGCTCGTCGCCTCCGGCGTCGGCGACCCGACCGACACCGGGAAGGACGGGACCATGCTCTTCCAGGCCCCCTCCTCCCTCGCCGAGGGGCTCTACTCCTGGCGTGCGCGCGTCGTCCACGACAAGGCGACGACGCCGTTCCTCCCGGCGGGCCCCTGGCGGACCGTCCCCTGGAACGGCGGGACCGAGGCGGACCTGCGCGTGAAGTACGTCCCGTCGAACCTCACGGTCGATTCGGGCGCCCCGATCAGCGCCACGCACGAGCTGAAGACCGCTCCCCCGGCCCCGACGGTCCGGAAGGTCTCGAACATCGGCGGCTTCGCGCTGAGCTGGACGGCGACGCCGTCCGCGCCGTGGGTGACCGTCGCGCCGGCGGCCGGCGCCGGTCTGCTCGCCGGCGACCCGTCGCCCGAGGTCTCGATCGGGTTCGACCCGTCGAAGCTCCCGGCGGGGATGGAGGTCGGGACGCACACCGCGTCGGTCCGGTTCGAGAACGCGAACGACCCGTCCGACGCGTTCACGATCTCGGTCGAGATGACCGCCGCGTACAAGATGTTCGTCCCCGGCGACACGCTGGTCGGTCAGATCGACGGGCCGCTCGACTCGCTCGACGCGTCGTCCGAGGGGTTCGTCGGGATGAAG
>JAUIEL010000739.1 GCA_030428825.1 bacterium | reverse complement strand
GCTCGGAGGAGCGCGAGATGGTCGAGCTGCACCAGATCATCGTCGAGGTCCGGGACACGGACGAGGTCCAGTCGACGGCGGCGGCGATCGAGCGGATGCTGGAGCGGTTCCACAAGGCGAAGGACTACGCCATCGAGGTCCCGCTGGCGCTCCTCCGGTCGGCCGAGGAGACGAAGCGTCGATTCAACATCGTCCTCGGCTCGATCGCGGGGATCAGCCTGCTCGTCGGCGGGATCGGGATCATGAACATCATGCTGGCGTCGGTCACCGAGCGGACCCGCGAGATCGGGATCCGGCGCGCGATCGGCGCGCGCAAGGGGCAGATCGTCCGCCAGTTCCTGATCGAGACGACCGTCCTCTCGAGCGCCGGCGGCCTGGCCGGGATCGGCGTCGGCGTGCTGATCCCCCGCCTGATCGAACGATTCGCGGACATGCCGACCATCGTGACGCCGTTCAGCATCATGCTGTCGGCCGGCATCGGCCTCGCCATCGGCATGGTCTTCGGCATCTACCCCGCCGTCCGCGCCGCGAACCTCGACCCGATCGTCGCGCTCCGACACGAGTAGACGCCCGCCGCCCCCTCTCGCGGGCGCCGCCCCTACGCTCCACGGCCGTCGGCGGATGAGGTAAAATGCGGTTCGCGGACGAGCCCGCCCCGAATCCGAGAACCTCGGGTCCCGGTCGACCGTCCCACCGTTGCGGTCGACCCCCGAGTGCGCGCCGGTCCCTCACCGTCGGCGCCCCCGCGGGGTCGGTTTCCCGCCTCCCGTTCTTCCTGCCCAGCCCTTCTGGAGTTCCTTCCCATGCGTCCCAGCCGCTTCGCCGTGCTCTCCGCGGTGATGGTGGTCGCCGGTCCGGCGACCGCCCAGATCGAACCTCCCGTCTTCCAGACCGACGTGATCAGCCAGGCCGACATCGCCACGTTCCAGGTGGGTCTCAAGAAGATCCGTGAACGCGGCATGATGGTCTTCTCGACCCCCATGACCGAGGAGATCGGCTACGGCGACGGCCCGATCAACCCGCTCGACACGGTCTCCCCCGGCGGGCGCCCGACCCTGCAGGGGAACGGACTGCACCTCCGCGTGAACGGCCTCGACGCCCAGACGTGCATGGAGTGCCACGCCGTGGTGTCGAACCTCACCGTCCCGTTCACCTTCGGCGTCGGCGGCGTCGCGGGGAGCAACGCGAACGTCATCTTCCAGCCGACCGCCATCGACGTCGCCGACGCGGCGCAGGCGGGCGAGGCGTCGATGGACGGCCGGTTCATCAACCCGCCCTTCCTGTTCGGGTCGGGCGGGATCGAGCGGGTCGGCAAGGAGATGACGGCGGAGCTCCAGAAGCTGAAGGGCGCGGCGTTCGCCAGCCCGGGCCAGCCGGTCGCCCTGGTGACGAAGGGGGTCTCGTTCGGGTCGATCGTCTACCGGAACGGCAACTTCGACACGTCCGCGGTCGAGGGGATCGACGACGACCTCGTGGTCCGGCCGTTCGGCCGCAAGGGCGAGTTCGCCACCGTCCGCGGCTTCGACGTCGACGCGATGCGATTCCACTTCGGCATGGAGCCGGTGGAGGCGGTCGGCCCGGGCGACGCGGACGGGGACGGCGTCGCCGACGAGCTGTCGATCGGCGATCTGAGCGCCCTGTCGATCTTCGGCACGAACCTCGACGCGCCGCGCGTCGACCCGCCGACCCCCGCGTCGGTCGCCGGCGAGCTGCTCTTCGACTCGGTCGGCTGCACCACGTGCCACGTGCCGTTCCTCGACACCGAGTCGACGTTCCTCACGTACTCCTACCCCGAGGTCGACGAGGACCCGTTCGCGAACATCTTCTACCGCGCCGACCTCCGGAAGGCGCCCGGACTGAAGAAGAGCCCGGCCACGCAAGGAGTGCGCGTCCCGCTCTTCTCCGACCTGAAGCGGCACGACATGGGCCCCGGCCTGAAGGAGTCGGCCGGCAGCGACCTCGACGCGTTCTTCATCACCGCCCGCCTCTGGGGCGTGGCGGACACCGCGCCGTACCTGCACGACGGCCGCGCGCACACCCTGAAGGACGCGATCCTGCTCCACGGCGGCGAGGCGGCCCCGGTGCGGCAGGCGTTCGAGAACCTCCCGAACGCGGGCCAGGAGGCGATCGTCAAGTTCCTCCTCACGCTCCGGACCCCGAAGAGCCCGGCGAGCGACATCCTCCCCTGAGCCCCGCCCCTCCGGATCGAGCGGGACCGCGACGGCCCCGCTCGATCGCCGACCCCTCCCGAGGGGCCGTCCCGAGCCGCTTCCGCGATCGACGCGCCGCTCCAAGTCGACGGCCGCCCCCCGTCCCTCGGATCGAGCCCCCCCGACGCGGTCCGAGTCGCTCCGCGAACGTCTTCGAGAATCGACGTGACGACCTCGCTCGCCAAGGGACCTCCCTTCCGGCGGGACGACTCCCGTCGCCGACCCCGCGCTCTGCGTCGGTCGGAATCGAAGGAACGACTTCGCCGTCAGGCGAAGGACCGCTCCTCGCCCGATGCGCCGAGGCGGAAGGACGCGGAGCGACGAACGAAGAGGAGCTCGAGATGATCTCGATCGGATTCGAACGAAACCGGACCACGTCCCTGGCCCGGTGTTCCCTGGCGCTCGCCGTGGCCTCCACGCCCCTCTCGGCCCTCGGAGCCGGTGACCCGAGCCTCGTCGCCCATTATGCCCTGGATGGCGACGCCCTCGACTCCTCCGGAAACGGCCACCACGGGACGATCTTCGAAGCCCAACCGGCGACGGACCGGTTCGGAGTCGCGAACGGCGCCATGGAGTTCGATGGCGTGGACGACCACATCTACGCGGACGCGAGCGCCTTCCCGTCCGGGGAGCGCACGGTGTCGCTCTGGTTCTTCGCCGACACGCTGGTCAACAAGCCCGCGGTTCTCGGCTACGGCGGAGGAGCCTGCGGCACGACGTGGTTCCAGGGACTGAACAACACCGTGCCGGCGTTCAATTCCAGCTACTACGTCACGGCGCATTGCCAGGCCAAGAACCTGATCGTTCCGTATGCCTCCGAACCGATCGGCATCTGGGTTCACTGGGCCATCACGACGGCGCCGGACGGAACGCGGCTGTACATCGACGGCCTGAAGAAGTCGCACTCGCCCGTCCACTTCGATGACACGTACGTCCTGGGCAAGCAGCTCGCGCTCGGGGTCACCGTCGGTCCGAACGGACTCGCTCCGTACGAGGACGGGAACTCCCACTTCCTCGACGGGCGACTCGACGACGTCCGCATCTACGCCCGGGCCCTCGACG
>JAUIEL010000032.1 GCA_030428825.1 bacterium | reverse complement strand
TGGTCCAGATCGAGAAGGAGGCGTGGGGCGACGTCGACGGCGACGGGCTCGACGACGTCGCGCTGCTCGACGGCGCCGGCCTCACCCTCCTCCGGAACCTCGGGAGCGGCTCGTTCCAGGACGTCACCGAGACGGCCGGCCTCGGCGACGTCGACGGCGTCCGGATCGCGCTCCTCGAGGACGTCGACCTCGACCGGAACGTCGACCTCCTGATCGTCGACGGCGTCGGCGAGGCCCGCCTGCTCCGCGGGAGCGGGGCCTTCGCGTTCGCCGACGTGACGGCGGCGTTCGGGCTCGACTTCGGCCAGCCGATCGTCGCGGCGCGCTTCCTCGACCACGACCGCGACGGCCGCCCCGACCTCCAGGTCGAGCTCGCCGACGGCACGCTCCTGCTCCACCACAACCTCGGCGGCGGCGCGTTCCGGACCACCACCCTGCGGCCGGCCCTCGCCGGCGGCGACGCGGCCGCGGCGGACGCCCGCATCGCCGAGCTCGAGGCGCAGGTCGCGGCGCTGAAGGAGATGGTCGAGGCGCTCGCCGGCGCGACGGGAGACCGCTGATGCGCGCCCACCGCCTCTCGCTCCGCTCCTTGCTCGTCGCGGCGACGCTCGCGCCGGCCGCCGCCGCCCAGTCGGGCGGCGGGTTCGACCAGGACTGGCAGACGTTCGGCGGCGGCGGGAGGACCGTCGCCGGCGGCGGCTTCTCCCTGGTCGGGTCCGCCGGCCCCGCGACCCCGCTCTCGGGCGGCTCGTTCGCGCACGACCCCGGCTTCGTCCGCGGCATCTGCGGCGGGACGATCGAGACGTACGGGACCGGCTGCCCCGGGACCGGCGGCTTCGTGCCGGTCTTCACGATGGCCGGCTGCCCGGCGAACGGCGACGACATCGTGTTCGACGTCCAGAACGCGCTCGGCGGATCGTTCTTCTCGATCTACCTCGGCCTCGGCGAGGGGAGCGTGCCGATCGGCGGCGGGTGCGACCTGCTGACGATCCCGCTCCTGCCGGGGATCATCAGCCCGCTGCCGCTCCTCGGGGCGGGGGCGGGGAACGGCTCGCTCGTCCTCCCGGTCACCGTGCCGTCGAACGTCCCGTCGGTCGTCCTGCCGGTGACGCTGCAGGCGCTCGTCAGCGACCCGGGCTCGCCGTCGGGGACCGGGATCTCCGCCAGCAACGGCGTGAAGCTGACGCTGAACTGAGCCCGGCGACGAGGGAAGGGCTCCGACGCCGCCCTCCTCCGGCCCCGGCCGGGGGAGGGCGGTCGTTCGTTCGCGAGGGACGCCGCGGCGCCCGAACTCCGCGGTCCGCGGGACGCGCGCGCCCCCGGACGCGGTACGATCGCCCCGCTCATGGAAGACCACGGCGCACGACGGATCGGCCTCGGCCGGAAGCTCCTCTACGCCGCCGTCTCCACCGCGGCCCTCCTCGCGATCACGGAGGCGGGCTTCCGGGGGGCGGGGTTCGGCGAGGCGGTGCTGACCGAGCGCGTGGAGGAGCTGGGGTGGCACTTCGTCCCGTCGCAGGACGGCGAGACGCGCAACGGGCTCCCCGTCCACGTCAACGCCCTCGGCCTGCGCGACGAGGAGTTCCCGCGCGAGAAGCCGCCCGGCGAGCGGCGCGTCCTGCTGCTCGGAGACAGCATCACCTTCGGCGTCGACGTGGCGCAGGAGGAGACGTTCGCCTGGCGCCTCCGCGACGCCCTCGCCCGTCGCGGAGAGCAAGGCGTCCGGCCGATGAACTCCGGGGTCCCGGGGTACGACCTCCGCCAATACCTGCTCTGGCTGGAACGGTACGGCTTCGCCCTCTCCCCCGACCTCGTGGTCGTCTGCCTCTACCAGAACGACATCGAGATCTCCCGGCGCCCGTCCCCGTACCGCGACTTCCCCGGCCGCTCGCTCGTCCGGCGGACGGCGACGTACCAGGCGTTCGAGCGGTTCGTCCACGGGCGGATGCTCCCGGAGGAGGTCGACGAGGAGTCGGCCGCCCGCGACGAGCTCGAGCGGCTGCTCGACGCGTACGTCGGGACGGAGGCGATCGACCCCGACCTCCCGCTCTGGCGCCGGAAGGTGACGTTGGCGCGCGAACTCCTGGCCCGGCTCGACCGGCGCTGCCGGGAGGAGGGGACCCGACTCGCGGTCCTGCTGATCCCCGCGTTCGCGAACACGGCGGCGCCGGACGAGCCGATCAAGCTGTTCGAGAAGCTGACGGAGACGCTCGACGAGGTCGGCGCGCCGTATCGTTCGCTCCTCGCCCCGCTCGCCGAGCGCCACCCGGACGTCTGGCTCCCGCACGACTCGGGACACCTCTCCGTGCTCGGCCACGAACGGGTCGCGGAGGCCGCCGCGGAGTGGATCGTCGAGCGGGGGCTCGTCCCGTCCCCGGGGAGCTGAGGCGTGCCGGTCCCGCCGCGCCGCGCCTTCGAGTCGCTCCTCGCGCTCACCCTCGTCGCCGCCGCGCCGTCGTGTCGTCGCGAGCCGCCGCGTCCCTCGGTCCTGCTGGTGACCGTCGACACGCTGCGCGCCGATCACCTCGGCTGCTACGGGTACGAGCGGCCGACGTCCCCCCGGCTCGACGCGCTGGCCGCCGCCGGCGCACGGATGGAGCGCGCCCTGGCGCCGATCCCGCGGACGACGCAGTCGCTCGCCAGCCTCCTGACCGGACGGACGACGATCCGCCATCGCGTCCGGAGCCTGCACCATCGGCTCGACCCGGCCGTGCCGTCGATGGTGGAGCGGTACGCCGAGGCCGGATACGACACGGCGGCGTACGTGGTGCTGCCGTACTTCCGACAGGACCACGGCCTCGCGAAGGGGTTCGACACGTTCGACCACTTCGCCGAGACCGGCGGCGCGGACCTGCGGGCCGAGGTCCCGACCGACGCGGCGCTCGAATGGCTCCGGGCTCGCGGCGACCGCCCGTTCTTCCTCTGGGTGCACTACCGCGACCCGCACTACCCGTACTTCCCGCCGGCCGAGGTGCGCGACCGGTTCGACCCGACGTACGAGGGTCCGTACGAGGAGTCGTTCCGGTTCTGGGCGATCGACGCGCACGGCCGGCCGATCGGCGGCGATCTGAAGGCCGCGGACAAGGAGACGACCGGGCGTTACCGGTTCGGGCACCGTCGACTCCCCGAGCGGGACGTGAGACGCGCGATCGCGCTGTACGACGCCGAGATCGTCTGGACCGACCGTCACGTCGGCCGGCTCCTCGACGGGCTCTCGGCGCTCGGCCGCGACGACGACACGATCGTCACGATGACCGCCGACCACGGCGAGTCGTTCGGCGAGCACGGCTACTGGTTCGACCACGGCGAGAACCTCTTCGACCCGTCGCTGCGGGTCCCCCTCCTGATGCGCGCGCCGGACCTCCCTCCGACCGTCGTCGAGGAGCAGGTCGGACTGATCGACGTCGCGCCGACGCTGCTCGATCTCTGCCGCCTCCCCGCGCTCGAGCGGATCCAGGGCCGCTCGCTCCGGGCCGCGCTGGAGGGGAAGCCGATCGAGCCGCGCGCGCTGTTCGCCGAGTCGGGGCGGCCGTTCTCGTGGGAGCACAACCCCCGGTTCGCGCGCCCCGGCGACGGGCAGGGGCCGCGGCGGCCGCGCGATCCGCGCGACCGCCTGCGCGCCCTCTCCACCCGGGACGGCGTCAAGCTCGTGCTCGATCCCCGCGGCGGCAGGGA
Organism: bacterium; assembly: GCA_030428825.1. GTDB lineage: Bacteria > Planctomycetota > B15-G4 > B15-G4 > JADJEK01 > JAUIEL01. Next base: position 17,098 of record JAUIEL010000032.1, on the reverse strand, counting down.
CGGCGCCTTCTCGGCGTACCGTCCCGCCGACGACCCGGGCGAGCTCCGAAACCTCCTCCGGCCGGGCGCCGACCCCGGAGCGCTCGCCGGGCCGATGGCGCTGCTCGGGAAGCTCGCCGCGGCCGACGAGGCCGACCTCGACGGCGAGCTCGACGACGAGACGCGCCGCGCCCTCGAGCAATCGGGTTACCTCCTCGGCGGCAAGTGACGGGAGACGCGACGTGATCCGGGAGCATCTCTTCCCCCGCGCCCCGACGGCGGACAAGTGGTTCCGGTGGCGCGGCGGGAACGTGTCGCGCATCGAGGCGCTGACCGACGTCATCTTCGCGTTCGCGATCACCCTCCTCGTGGTGTCGCTCGACGCGCCGCGGACGACCGCGGAGATGTGGGAAGCCGTCCGGGAGGTCCCGGCGTTCCTCGTCAGCTTCGCGATGCTCCTGATGCTCTGGTTCTTCCACTACCAGTTCTTCCGGCGGTACGGCCTCGAGGACGGCCCGACCTTCTTCCTGAACGCCGGCTTCCTGTTCGTGGTGATGATCTACGTCTACCCGCTGAAGCTGATGTTCTCGTTCCTCGTACGGCAGGCGGCCGGCTGGCCGATCGAGGTCGCCGGGCCGGACGGAGGGCTCGTGCCGATGGTGACGCGGGCGGACGCGCAGGGGCTGATGCTCTTCTACAGCACCGGATGCGCGCTCGTCTTCCTGCTGCTCGCGCTGATGCACGTCCACGCCCTCCGCCGCCGCGACGACCTCGAACTCGACGCGATCGAGATCCACCTCACGAAGGCGATGCTCGCCGCGCACCTGATCGTGGTCGCCGTGTCGCTCGCGTCGATCCTCCTCGCGACCCTCGGCGAACGTCAGGCGGCGTGGGCCGGCATGATCTACTTCCTCCTCTGGCCGCTGGAGTTCGGGTACGGCTACCGGAACGGGAAGAAGCTCGATCGCATGGTCGCGGAGACGAACGCCGAAGGCGGATGACCCGCGGCGGCGCACGAGAGGTCGGGAGGGACCTCGGCCGACCGCGCCTCTCCGTGATCGTGATCTCACCGCACCGTCAGTTTCTCCCGGTTCCCCTCGTAGGTCCGGAGCCCGTCGCTCACGTGGACACGAAGGATGCCGTTCCCGGCGGACGGCGGGAGGCGCGCCGGATCGACGACCAGGCGTGAGGTGCCGACGAGTCCGGGACCGACGGGGACCCAGGACCTCCCTCCGTCCGGGCTGAACGCGAGCTGGGCCGGGAGCGGGCGATCGAGGAACTCCGCCCCCCGCAGGGTCGTCCGCCACGCCACCTCGACGGGCTCGGTCAGCTCGACGGGTTCGACGTCGACCTCGACCCGGACCTCGTCCGCGTCGTCGCGTGGCACGAACTCGGCCGCGACCCAGGTCGAGTCCTCCGCCTCGATCGGCACGTAGGCTCCTCGGACCCGCCGCTCGACGGTGAGCCGCGTGATCTCGACCCCCTCCCGCACCGGGATCCTGACTTCGAAGAACCCGTGTCGCGTGACCGAGTCGATGTCGCGCTTGCTGGCGTCCAGCGGGTCGCGAGCCACCAGCCCCTCCACGCGTCCGTCGAAACCCGCGAACGCCTCTCCTCCGTTCGAGAGCGCCAGACGGACCCGGTACGGAGCCCCCTCGGCGCTCCGAGACGGCGTGACGCGCCAGCCGTAGCGGAAGACCGCGCGGGGGATCGCCACCCGCGCCCCGTCGCGAGACAGCACGCCCGAGACGCAAGCGACCCGCACGGTCGGCGCATCGGAGAGGAACTCGCCGCACACGATCGTCGTCGGGGTCGCGCCGCAGCCGTCGAGCAGACACCGATAGGCGTCGATGCCGATCCAGCTCTCGAAGGTGAGCTTCCCCGCGTCCATCAGTTCGAGGTGCTTCCCCGCCTTCACCCGCGACGAACCGACATCCACGAGGTTCTCTACCGGATTCCCGAACAGGCGAGCCCCGGTGTCCCACCCGACCTCCCCGACGAACCCACCCGTGTCGAGGAGACCGCGGTTGTGCGCAATCTCGTGCGCGAGGGTCCTCTGAGCGCGCTTCGGGTCGGTCGTTCCCCAACCGACACGGCCGCAGTACGGCGCCGCGCCGTTTCCCGCCACGCACTCGTCCGGGAGCCACCCGTAGGTATGAACCGCGTCGTCCGCCGCCGCCCCGAGCGCCGCGACGGTCTTGTTCCGGATGTCGTTCAGGTCGACCATCAGGAGCTGCGCTTCGTCCCCGTCCGGATCGATCTTGCCGTTCTCGTTCTCGTCCTCGCCGAAGTCGAGGAGATCGTCCGGGGAGGGCGGAACGCACAGCGATCCGGCGGGGTCGTCGTCGACCGGGAAGGTCGCCCGCAGGAAAGCGTCGGCCATGCCCGACGCCACCGCCGCCGATTCCGGAGCGCCCTTGTCGAGGTAGTCGATCCGGACGTGCCGAATGCGGAGGTCGAGCGGCGCCTTCACGCCGAACCCCTTCTCCCACTCGTCCGCGACGCCGCCTCCCTGCGGCATCGTCGCGACGATCAACCGAACGTTCGTCCCTTCGACGAGGGCGGTCGGCGCCGGGATCTCGAAGTTCACCGAGGTCGACGGATCGAGCCGATCGACGGCCGGCGGCACCGTCGACACCTGCGCGAGATCGTGCAGCACGACGCCGGTCGCCTCCTCGATCACCCGGAGCGTGGTCTGCGCCGCCGGCGAGCCTCCGTCGACCGCCTCCAGGAAGACGCGCACCGTCAGGGAACGCCTCGCGACGAGCGGGGCGTCGTGGGCGGGGTTCTGGATCGCCTGTGTCGCCTCGACCGAGTGAACGAGGATCGAGGGCGTCGCCTGGACGAGGTCGAGTGCGTTCGCCCCCTCCTTCAGGACGCACTCCTTCCACCAGAGCAGGAAGAGCACGAACGCCGCCAGGATCCCGCGACATCGAAGTCGCATCATCTCGCCCGGCCCTCCGACCGCCTCGACCCTACCGCGGCGCTACCAGCCGTGGGGGCTCCCCTCCTTGCTGAACGAGTGGACGCCCCCAGGGTCGATCTCGTAGTACTTTCCCGGATCCGGCACCTCCGCCTGCTTGTCGCTCCGAGTGAAGACGTAGTACTGGCGTCGCCGCAGCCAGAACCCGTTGGAGTCCTCGACCCCGAAGTAGAGGGACAGGAAGACCCAGACGTTCGGGTTCCCCGCCGCGTAGAGATCCTTCTCCCCGAGGAACGAGTACGGCTCCCGATGGCCGCTCGACCCCTGCGTCCGCGAGAGCTCCTGCGTCGCGACCCACGTGGACCCTTCCGGAGGTTCCTCCTTCGTGGGCACCTTCGGCGTGCCGGTGGAGAGGTCGAGTTCGTAGCTCCCGGAGTAGACGTAGAGGCTCTCGATCTTGACCGTCGGCTCCTTGTTCTCGATCACGACGTCGATCAGGACGCCGCCCCCCTGGCCCGCCGTGATCGTGCCGGTGACGGTCGGGCTGTCTCCGCCGATCTGATCCGGCGTCGGACCCTGGCCGCCGACCGCGATCGCCGCGGGCTCCGGCTCGTAGGCCGCGGCGTGCGGCTTCTCGCACGGGCAGCCCGGGAGCGCGACGAGCAGCCCTCCCAGCAACCCGGCCATCGCGAACCGTCGTCCCTCGATCATCGACTACTCCTTCGTCCGCGCCCGGCCACCCGACGCACCCTCTCACCCTCGTCGCGTGGAACGTAGCAGATTCGACCGCCCTCCCCGGTCGACGGATGCCGCCGGAGCGTCTCAATGGACCTCGATCTCGTCTCCCCGCAGCTCGACGATCACCCGACCGTCCCGCCCGTCCTCGATGACGACCCGCCCGACCTCGCCGGCGATCGGGATCACCACCTCGAAGAAGCCGTACCGGGCCGCGCCGGGATCGGCGGCGACGAGCGCGTCGAACGGAGCGACCGCGATCTCGCCTGCCGGCCCGATCACCCGCACCGCGAAGCGACCGGACGCCCTGGCCGGGCGAGCCTTCGCCACTCCGGACAAGCGGCGCACCGGACCGAACCGAAGGAGCTCCTTCCCTTCGCGATCGAACGCCCCTTGCACGAACAGGGTGTCCGTCGGCGCCGCGACCGTCCGGCGGGTCGACTCCACCGACGCGCCCGGCTCCGCGGGAATGGGTCTCGCCGGCTCGTCCCGCGAGCAGGCCGTCCCCACGGCGACCGCCCCCAGAACGAGAGCCCCCCACCGCCATGGCCACGTCGAAAGCATCCGACCTCCCGACAGCCTCTTCGTCCCGCCGTTATCCTAGAGCCATGAGGACGGGGCGCCGACGAGTGGCGACGATCGGGCTCGGCGGGCTGCTCGCCTGGGTCTTCCCGCCGTCCCCCGCCGGCGCCGCGCCACCCCCCTCGCTCGAGACGATCCCGGTCGGGGGGTCGATCGGGCTCCGGATCGACGGACCCGAGGCCGCGCGGCGATTCTCGATTCCGGCCGGAGCCCCCGGACCGCTCACCGTGGTCGCGACCTCGATCGAGCTCGACCCGTCGATCGTCGTCTCGACCGAAGACGGCCGCGTGCTCGGGCAGGACGACGACTCGGGGACCTACCTCGACGCCTGGCTCACGGTGACGAGGACGGCGTCCGTCGGCCTCACGGTCGATCTCCGGATCGCCGGAGATCGCCGCGGCGCGGGGGAGGTCGAACTCCGTGTCCTGGCCGGGACGCTCGCCCCCCCTACCGGGCGCGCGGCCGCCGAACTCGAGGCGGAGAGATTCGAGGAGATCGGTCGGGCCGCCCTCGCGCACGACGAAGCGGCCCGGGCCGGACGATTCCTGCTGGCGGCGGGGGCGAGGCGCCGTGGTCTCGAAGAGTTCTCGCTCGCGGTCGCCCTCCTCACCGACGCGCTCGAACCATGTCGGCTCGCCGGCGCGACGGAGGACGAGGCGAAGGCGTCCCTGCTGCTCGGGATGCTGCAGGAGCGTTTCGGTCGACTCGAGGTGGCCGAGAGGCTGCTCGAGCGAGCGGCGGACCGGTTCGACACGCTGCGGGCCGAGGAGGCTCCGGTCGCCTGGGATCGACTCGGGCTCCTCCGGCTCGAGCGCGGCGACGCCGAGGGAGCGCGTACGGCGTTCCTTCGCGCGGCGGCCACCGCAGAGGCGATCCCCCGCGAGTCGCTCGTCGCGCTCGCGGTCGCGGGAACCGGCCTCGCCCTCGAACGACGGGGTGACATCGGGAGCGCGCGGTCGACTCTCGCCGAGGCCCTCGCACGGATCGAGGCGCTCTCGACCCCCGACCCCGCGGTCGAGGCGTACGTCCTGCTTCGCGTCGGCGAGTTCCACGCCCGGCGCGCCGAGCTCGAGCCGGCCCTGGAGGCGCTCGATCGGGCCGACCGGGTCGCGCCTCGTTCGGCACACGATCGTCGCATCGAGATCCTCCTCCGCCGGGCCCGAGTCCTCGCCGAACTCGGCCGGCCGATCGGCGCCACGCAGTCTCTCGAACGAGCGCGGAGCCTGACCGGAACGAGGACCGATCCGCGTCTCCTGCACCTCGGCGGAGACCTCGCGATCCTCCTCGGCGAACCCGAACTGGCGCGAGCGACCCTGGAGCGGGCGGCGGCCTCCCCGTTCGCGGGGCCGCATCGGGACCTCCTCGGAGAGATCACGGTCAGCCTCGGTCACGCGCTGATCGCTCTCGGAAGGCCGGAGGAGGCCCGCACCGCGATCTCGGAGTTCCTGAGCCGCGAGGACGCGGGTCGCTCGTCCGGGCTGGCGTTTCGGCTCACGTACAACCTCGCGCGCGCCGACGAGGAGCTCTCGGACCTCCAGGCGGCCGCCGAGGGGTACGCCCGGGCGGGCCGGATCGCGACCGGGGCGGACCTCGGGTCGCTGGCCGCACGAGCCGACGCGGCCCGCGCCTGGGTCGCCTGCCGGCGCGGGGACCTCGAGACCGCGCGCGCCCTCGCCCGCGCGGCGCGCGAGGTCCTCGAGACGAACGGGGAGGTCGACGCCGTCCTCGCCGTCCTGCACACCCTGGGCACGGTCGCGCTCGCCGAGCGTGACTTCGAGGCGACCCGGGACGCCCTCGCGGCGGCCCGCGCCGTGCTCGACCGCGACGACCTCCGGCGCCTCGGACCGCTCCGGCAGGCGACCCTCCGCTCTCGCTTCGCCTCGCTGTCCGAGCTCGGACACGACCTCGCGGCCCTCGAGAGCCGGCGCTCGCCTCGCGACGCCCAACGGATCGTCGCGCGAGGACTCGCCGACGCGGCCCGGTGGAAGGGGCGCACGATCCTCGACTCGCTCGCCGCGCGGGACCGCGGAGCACCGGCCGAGAGCGCGTCGCTCGACGCGCTGCGCCGCTCGCTCGGCGACGGGCGGACGCTCCTCGAGTACGTGGAGGGGACGGAGCGCCTGTACGCGTACCGCGTCTCCGCCACCGACGCGGCGCTGGTCGACCTCGGCCGGAAGGCGCCGCTCCTCGACCGCGCACGATCGTACCGGCGCGGCATCGACGGTTCGCGAGCGCTCGCGCCGGCTCGACGGGTCGTCGAAGAGGGGCGGGCGTTGGCCGCCGCCGTCCTCGCGCCGGCGCTCGGCGACGGCGCGGCGGAGGACCTGGTGATCGCTCCGGCCGGCGCGTTGGCGACGCTGCCGTTCGAGGCGCTCGTGCTCGCCGCCGATCCCGCCGACGACACCTCGTTCGACGGGGTCACGTTCGTGGCGGACGCGGCACGAGTGACCTACACGCCGTCGGCGGTGGTCTTCTCGAGGCTCTCGACGCGACCGCCCGCTCCGGACCGCGAGCAGGTCCTCTTCCTCGCCGACGCCGTCTTCTCGAGGGAACTCCTGGAGGGAGGCCTGCCGGCGGCCCCTCCGGACTGGCTCCGGCTGGACCGGCTCGAGCAGACGCGGCCCGAGGTGCTCACGATCGCCCGCGCGCTCCTCGCCTCCCGCGCCGGCGCCGCGCCCGACGAGACGTCCGCGCGGCTGACGCGCCTCGAGTTCGAGCGATCGGGAGCGCTCACGACGCCGCTCTTCTTCCTCGGCCTCGGCTCGGAGGCGACGGCGGCCGCCCTCTCCGCTCACGCCGAGACGAGCTCGATCCTCCACGTCGCGACGCACGGACACGTCGACCTGGCGGACCCGCGACGCAGCGGCCTCGTGCTCACCTACGACGACCGAACGGGCGGCCTCTTCTCGCTGGAGGACGTGCTCCGCCTCGACCTCGACGCGCGACTCGTCGTCCTCTCCGCGTGCGACACGGCCCACGGGCGACTCGTCCGGGGCGAGGGCCTCCAATCGCTGGCGCACGCGTTCCTCGTCGCGGGCTCCCGGGCGGTGATCGCGTCGCTGTGGAAGGTCGAGGACGCCGAAGCCTCCTCGACCATGCGTCGGTTCTACGCGGCGATGCTCGTCGGAGGGGATCCCCCCGCCGTGGCGCTGCGGCGGGCGAAGGCGGCGATGCGTCGGGAAGGCCCGCGGGCCGGAAGACCGCTGACGAAGGAGGATCTGTCGGCGCTCGACTCCGGTCACCCGTACTACTGGGCGCCGTTCGTCCACACGGGCTCGCTCGCCCCGATGAGGTGACGACGGGGACGCGCGGCCGCGCCGCCTACTTCGCCGACGTCGCCTTCTCGTGGATCTCCTGCGCGAACGAGCTGACCGGCACGAGGTCCTTCTCGATGTCGGTCCCGGCGAAGACGTTGAACGGGTCGGCTTCGGTGCCGATCAGCGACGGGTCGTAGTCCTTCCCCGTCATCTCGTTGTTCCGCTTCCACTGCTTCGGGCAGGTCTCGAGCAGGCAGAACGACTTCACGTCCTTGAAGCGGTCGTACATCCGACGCCAGATCGGCTCGAGCGGCTCCTGGTGGATGTTCCCGAACGACCCGTGGATGCGGTCGCACGTCATCACGTCGCCGTCGTTCGTGACGTACACCTTCGTCGTGCCGGCCGGGCACTTGTCCTTCCCCGACCAGAAGAGGTTGTCCTCACGGACGTACGGCTCGTAGCGGTACTTCCAGTAGATCTCGTCGTCGAGCCCCTTGTTCTTGTACCGCATCGGGTAGTTGAACAGGACCGAGAACCCCTCCTTCGGCGCCATCTCGAGCGCGGCGAGGACGTTGTGCCGCTCGGCCTCGATGTTGACGACCGACAGCGTCAGGCCGAGCCCGATCTCGACCGCGTACCGGGCGAGCTCGATGTCGAAGTGCTTGTGGTAGTTCTCGCCATACGACATCTGGATCGTCGAGACCCCGACCTCCTTCAGGCGATCGATCTTCTCCTTCGTGAGGAGCGTCGAGTTGGTGACGATCGAGACCACGACGTCCTTCGGGATGACGTCGATCAGCTCGAAGATGTCCTTCCGGACCATCGGCTCGCCGCCGGTGACGTTGACGTGGATCATCCCGAGCGCCCGCGCCTGCTCCATCAGGTCCTTCACCACGTCGACCGGGATGTGCGGGGGCCGCTTCTTCGCGTACATCAGGTCTTCGGCGTAGCAGAACTCGCAGGTCAGGTTGCAGATCCAGGTCGTCGCCAGCTCGATGCTCCGGAGGGTCGGGAGCCCCATCCGCATCTTCGCCTCGGACGCCATCACCCGCGCGAGCTGGTTCGGGTTCTTCACGCCGAACTGGAGCTGCTTCAAGCCCTTGCGAATCATCATGGTGCGGTCTCGCGGGTTCCCAGGAGTGTGGCCGAACCCTCGATTCTAGCTCACGATCCGGCCCCTGCCCGGCCCGGAGCGTCGTCGCCCGAGGATTCTCCCGAAAGCGAGGTCCGGATCCGGAGCTGTCCGCACGCCGCCGTCTCGACCGCCCCCATCGTCTTCCGGACCGTGGCGAACGCCCCGGACGCGCGGACGAGGTCGACGAACCGCCGGGCCCGCTCGAGCGACGGAGGGGTGAACGGCGCCCCGTCGACCCGGTTGAACGGGATGACGTTCAGGTAGATCGGGCGCCCCTTCAGGAGCGCGCCGGTCCGCCGAGCGTGGTCGTCGGAGTCGTTCACGCCCGCGAGCAGGGTCGACTCGGCGAGGACCTTGTTCCGGATCCGGTCCGCGTACCACGTCGCGTCCTCGACGAGCGCGGAGACCGACGCCCCGGCCATCGTCGGGATCAGCGTCCCGCGCAGGTCGTCGTCCGGCGCGTGCAGCGAGAGCGCGAGCGAGACCCGCCGCCCGTACTCCCCGAGCCGACGGATCGCCCCCTTCGCGCCGACCGTCGAGACGACCATCCGCCGCGGCCCGATCCCGCCCTCGGTCCGGATCGTCTCGAGCGCCGCGAACAGCCGCTCGGCGTTCAGGAGCGGCTCGCCGATCCCCATCACCACCAGCCGGTCGACGCGCGGATCGACCCGCCGGGCGTGGACGAGCTGCTCGACGATCTCGTGCGCCTCGAGGTTCCGGACCAGCCCGTCCATGCCGCTGGCGCAGAACCGGCATCCGACCGGGCAGCCGACCTGCGACGAGAGGCAGACCGACACCCCGCGCGCGGACGGGAGGACGACGGTCTCGACCGTGTTCCCGTCGGCGAGGCGCACCGAGAGCTTGGTCGACCCGTCGGGGCTCCCCCGTCGCTCGGCGACCCGAGTCGTCAGCGGTCCGCCGGCGCCGAGCCGCCGCCAGTGACGCGGCGTCTCCCGCGCGATCTCCTCCTCCGCGCGCCCCGCGAGGAGGAGCCGGCGGATCCGGGCCCTGGCGCCGGTCGCCTCCCCTGAGAAGGCCGACGCGCCGGCGGTCAGCGGAGCCACGGCGCCCGCTCCTCCGTCCGCGCGAGGATCGCGTCCGCCAGCCGAGCGACCGTGTCGGGCGCCACCGCCAGGTGGAGGCACGGCTCGATCAGCTCGAGCTCGTTCAGGCGGAGCTCGCCTCGGAGATCGGTCAGGAGGTCGACCCGGGCGTAGAGCGGCGCGGCCGGCCCCGCCTCGAGGACGCGGTCTCCGATCAGGAGGGCGGCGGTCTCCGGGCGGACGCGCTCGAGCCGACCGCCGAACTCGCGCTGCACGCGGAACTCCCCCTCCCGCGGCGTCTGCCGCACCGCGTGGGCGAACCGGCCGTCGACGTAGACGAGCGACAGCTCCCCCGCTCGCTCGACCGCCGACTGGAACTCCTGGACCAGCACGTCCCGCCGGGAGACGAGCTCCGCGAACCGTTCCCCCGCGGACTCGAGCGCCCCTCCGCGCGTCGACACGCGGAAGGTGTCACGACCGGACGCGGAGACCGCCGGCTTCACGACCGCCTCGCCCCATCCCCGGGCGGCCAGGACGTCCCGGAGGGCGACGCCGGCGCCGCGATCGACGAACTCGGTCGGGAGGATCGGGACGCCGCGCCGCGAGAGGTCGTCGAGGTATCGCTTGTGGCTGTTCCACCGGAGGGTCGCCGGTCGGTTCCAGAGCGACGTCCGCTCCGCCGTCCGCTCCGCCCAGGCGAGGAACTCGTCGCGGCGGTCGAGGTAGTCCCACGTCGACCGCACGACGCAGACCCGGAAGTCGGAGGCGTCGAACGCGGGGTCGTCCCAGACCACGGGCCGCGCGCGCCGCCCTCGCCGTTCGAACTCGGCGAGGAGGAGCGCGTTGTCGGGGTCGAGTCGGGGGACGGTCCGATCGGTCGCGATCGCGACGTCGTGCGTCGGCTCGCGCTCCTCGTCCCGCGGTCCGAGGTCGTTCGGTTCCGCCGGATCCATGCTGCCGGCAGTGTAGAGCACCGGGACGCGTCCGCCGCGTCGAGCCCGCCCCGCTCGCGCGCGCCGACGAGCGCCGCCGAATCCCGCGCCCGGAAGCGGCGGGTTCGATCGCGCGCCGTCCGCGAACCGGGTAGGGTGACGAGGTGAGTTCGCCGTCGGCCACAAGTGACGTGACGAGGTAGCTTTGCGAAGATCGTGTAAAGAAGCTGGCCGCGCCGGGGCGGGACGCCCATGAGCGCCGCGCGAGCCTCCGGCGGCCGCGGCGGCAAGAAGCGGGGGGCCGCCCGGCGGAAGGTCGACCTCTCGGATCCGGCGCACTACATGAACCGGGAGCTGTCGCTCCTCGAGTTCAACGCGCGCGTCCTCGAGCAGGCGAAGGACGACACCGTGCCGCTCCTGGAGCGCGTCCGGTTCCTCGCCATCAGCTCGCTCAACCTCGACGAGTTCTTCGAGATCCGCGTCGCGGGGACGAAGCAGCTGGTCGAGCACAACCTCGCCCGGAACGAGCCGGACGGCATGTCGGCGCTCGAGACCCTGAAGAAGGTGGCCGAGCGGACGCGCCTCCTCGTCGCCGAGCAGTACCGGGTCGTCAACGACGTCCTCCTCCCGCAGCTCGAGAAGGAGGGGATCCACCTCCACCGGCGCGGGAACTGGACCGAGGACCAGCAGGCGCTGGTCAAGCGGTACTTCCGGAACGAGGTCCTCCCGGTCCTGACTCCGGTCGGCCTCGACCCGGCGCACCCGTTCCCCCGGATCGTCAACAAGTCGCTGAACTTCGTCGTCAACGTCACCGGCAAGGACGCGTTCGGGCGGAGCTCGGGGATCGCCATCGTGCAGGTCCCCCGCTCGCTGCCGCGGATCATCGCCCTCCCGGCGACCCACGACGGACAGCACCACTTCGTGATGCTCTCGTCGGTCATCCACGCGCACATCGACGAGATCTTCCCGGGGATGTCCGTGACCGGCTGCTACCAGTTCCGCGTCACCCGAGACTCGGACCTCTGGGTCGACGAAGAGGAGGTCGACGACCTGATGCGCGCGGTGCAGGGCGAGCTCCCCAGCCGGAAGTACGGCGACGCCGTCCGGCTCGAGGTCGCGGACAACTGCACCGAGGAGATGGCGAACTTCCTCCTCAACAAGTTCCAGCTCGGCCCGGACGACCTGTACGACTGCGCCGGCCCGGTGAACGTGAACCGCCTCGCGGCGCTGCACGGGCTGGTCGACCGGCCGGACCTGAAGTACCCGCCCCACCTCCCGCGGAACCCGCTCGCCGAGCACGCGAACATGTTCGAGGTGCTGCGCCGCGGCGACCTGCTGCTCCACCACCCGTTCGACTCGTTCGCGCCGGTCGTCGAGCTGATCCGGCAGGCGTCGGGCGACCCGGACGTGCTGGCGATCAAGCAGACGCTCTACCGGACCGGCGAGGACTCGCCGATCGTCGACGCGCTGGTCGACGCCGCCCGCTCGGGGAAGGAGGTGACCGTCCTCGTCGAGCTGCGGGCCCGGTTCGACGAGGAGGAGAACATCCGCCTCGCGAACCGTCTCCAGGAGGCCGGCGCGAAGGTCGGCTACGGCGTCGTCGGGTACAAGACCCACGCGAAGATGCTGATGGTCGTCCGGCGCGAGGGGCGGCGGATGCGCCGCTACATCCACCTCGGCACCGGCAACTATCACCACAAGACGACGCAGGCGTACACCGACATCGGCCTGATGACGTGCGACCGCGAGCTCGGCGAGGACGTCCACCGCCTCTTCTTCCAGCTCACCGGGCTCGGGCGCGTGCGGCGGCTGAAGCGGATCGTCCAGTCGCCGTTCGATCTCTTCAAGGTGATCGTCGACGCGATCGACCGCGAGGCGGCGAGCGCGCGACGCGGCCGCCCGGCCCGGATCATCGCCCGGATGAACTCCCTGACCGAGCCGACGGTGATCCGCAAGCTGTACGAGGCGTCGCGGGCCGGCGTGAGGGTCGACCTGGTCGTCCGCGGGATCTGCTGTCTCCGCCCCGGCGTGCCCGGGGTGTCCGACAACATCCGCGTCCGCTCGATCGTCGGCCGCTTCCTCGAGCACAGCCGGGTCTTCTTCTTCGAGGCGGAGGGGGAGAAGCAGACCTGGTGCGCCAGCGCCGACTGGATGCAGCGCAACCTCCACCGTCGCGTCGAGACCTGCTTCCCGGTCGAGGACCCGACGCTGAAGCGGCGGGTGCGGCGGGAGACGCTCGACCTCTACCTCTCCGACAACATGCAGGCGTGGCTCCTGCGCGCCGACGGCACCTACGTCCGGGCCACGCCTCGCAGCGGCGCGGCGCGTTCGGCGCAGCAGACCCTGCTCGACGAGTCGGCCGTGTCAGGAGAAGGTCAGCTCGAACCCAAGCGGCTCGATCAGCCCGGCCTCGGCCTCGAGGGTCGCGCGGGTCAGCGGGTGGCCGGCAAGCCAGCCGTCGGGAAAGGAAAGCGCAAGGGCGGCACGACGCGCCGTCAGACGAAGACCGGGAAGCGGCCGCGCGGTGCGACTCCGGTGCAGCCGGACCGCGATCCGAAGAAGCCCGCATAGCCGGAGCGCGACGGAGGACCGCGCCCCCGGCAGCTCGCCGAACCGGTCGCGGCGCACCTTCCGGCGGTGATTCCCGATCAGCGCGGAGAGCACCTGCTGGTCGTCCCGCGAGAACCCGGGCATGACCGCGTGCTCGGCGAGGTACGCGCCGTGGCGGTGGTACCCGGAGTAGGCGACCGAGAGGCCGATCTCGTGCAGCCGCGCCGCCCAGCCGAGGAGCGCCCGATCGTCGGACCGGTCGAGCCCCCAGGCGTCGGCGACGTCGTCGAACAGGGCGAGGGCGGTCCGCTCGACGCGCTGCGCGTGCTCCTCGTCGACGTGGTACCGCTCGGTCAGCATCCGGATCGTCCGATCGCGCACGTCCTCGTGGGAGATCCGGCCGAGCAGGTCGTACAGCACCCCTTCGCGCAGCGCGCCCGCCGAGACGACCATGCGGTCGATCTTCAGGCTCTGGAACACGCCGGTCAGCACGGCGACGCCGCCGGCGAAGACCGGCTTCCGCTCGGGCGGGAGACCGGCGAGCTCGAGCGCCTCCACCCGCTTCGCCCGGAGCAGGGCCTCGCGGAGCAGCCGGAGCCCCTCGGGCGTGACGTCGCCGTTCGTCCAACCGTTCTGCCGGAGGACCTCTCCGACCGCCGTGATCGTGCCGGACGCGCCGAAGGCGTCGACCCACCCCGCCTTGCGGAGCGGCCGCTTCGCGCTGCGGAGCTGCAGGAGCGCCGCCATCACCGCGTCCTCGAACCGACGGGGCGTGAGCTTGCCGTCCTCGAAGAACCGGAGCGAGTGGGAGACGCACCCCATGCGGAGGGAATGGGAGACCCTCGCCTCGAACCCCTCCCCGACGATCACCTCCGTGCTCCCGCCGCCGATGTCGACCGCGAGCCGCCGCCCCGACGGGCTCGGCGACGTGTGCGCGACGCCGAGGTAGACGAGCCGCGCCTCCTCCGCGCCGCTGACGACCTCGATCCGGTGCCCCAGCGCGGCGGACGCCTCCTCGCGGAACCGCCCGCCGTCCTTGAGCTGGCGGAAGGTGTTCGTGCCGACCGCCCGGACCGACGCGCGCGGCATGTCGCGGAGGCGCTGACCGAACCGCTCGAGGCACTCGAGCGCGCGCGTCGCCACCGCCGCCTTCAGCGACCGGTCCTTCCGGATCCCCTCCGCGAGGCCGACCCGCTGGCGCAGGCGATCGAGCGGGTGGAGCTGACCGTGCGCGTGACGCGCCACGACCATGTGGAACGAATTCGAGCCGAGGTCGACGGCGGCGACCGTGTCGAGCGCCGTCCCCTTGTCGGCCGGCTTCGTGCGTCGGGTGGCTTCCACGCCCCCACTCTACAATCGACGTCCCGCGCATCGAAGGAGGTCGACATGCTCGGAATTCGGAGGGCGGCGCGGCTCGGCCTCGCCGCCGCGCTCGCGGGCGGCGCCGTCGCGTGCTCGGACGCGCCGACGAGCCCGGCGGCCGGGCGGAACGACGTGCGCCTCGTCTCCTCGGGGGACGGCGAGACGTGGACGCCCGTCGGCGGCGACTCGAGCACGGAACGGACGGCGTCGCTCGAGATGCGGCTCACGCTCGACCTCGGCTACGCCGGCGCGCCGATCCCCGGCCAGCGCCTGACGACGGTGACCGGCCTCCGCGTCGAGGCGCGCGGTCCGCGACGGGCGTCGGTCGAACTCACGTCGCTCGACGTGCGTCCGCTCGACCCCGACCCGGAGCGGGCGGCGGTGATCCGCGCCGACTTCGACGCGCAGTCGCCGGTCGGGCTGGTGGCGGAGATCGACGCCGACGGCGGGACGCCCCGGCTCCGGTTCGCGGTCCCACGCGGCGCGAGCGGCGCGGTCCGCGCGTACCTCGACCACCTGCGCCTGGCGCTCGAACTCCTGGTCGTGCCGTGGCCCGCCGACGCCCTGTCGAGGGGGGCCCGCTGGACCCGCGCGCGAGACGCCGACGTGGCGCGGATGCGGCTCTCCGAGAGGACGACGTTCTCCTTGGACGAGGTCCGCGCGGATCGGGCGGTGATCGGCGTCGACGGCGTGCTCGTCCTCCGCGATCCGGCGCTCGACCTCGATGGGCTCCCGGCGGGGGCGCGGTGCGTCCTCCGATCGGTCGACGCCGCGGTCTCGGGGCGCCTCGAGGCGACGGACGACGCCCCGCTCCCGGCGTCCGGCCGGATCGACCTCGAGCTCCGCCTCACCGCGGACGTCACCCACGACGGGACGACCGAGCCGCTCGACGGCCGCCTCGATCTCCGGATCGTCCTCGGCCCCTGAAGGCCCGGCCGTGCCGCGGTCAGCCCTCCCCGCGCACCCGGTCGGCCAGCGCGCGCGCCTCCTCGTCGGTCGCGACCGGCAGGTAGCGGACCTCCTTTCCCCGCTTCAGGAGGACGACCGGCCCCTTCCCGGTGACCGGGTTCGGGATCACGCCGAACGGGCCGATCGTCCAGCGCTCCCCGTCCTCGTCCGTGAACGCCTCCCCCCGGAGCGCGCCGAGGATCGTCTGCCCCTCGTCGGAGGGGACCGCGCCGTCGTAGCCGACCGGCGCCGGCTCCTTCGCGCACGCGCCGAGGAGCAGGGTGAGGGCCAGGGGGACGAGGCTTCGAACGGACATGGTTCTCCTCCGGGACGGACCGACTCGCGTAGAACGGGAGACGACCGGCGGTCCGCGGCCGGGTTCCCGGAGGTTCGGATGCGCGCCGGAAAATCGAGTCGCACCGCCCTCGGCGTCGCGCGCGCCCTCCTGTACGCGTCGCGATCGCCGCACCTCGCCGACCTCCTGCCGGACGGGGCCGCCGACCGGACGCGGACGCTCGTCTTCGCCGCCTCCCGGGCCGCCCGCGTCGAGTACGGCTGGATGGACCGGGGATGGTACCGCGCGCTGGTCGGGGTGAACGAGCGGCTGCTCGTCCCGGGGGGGATGCACCACGTCGCCCTCCGGAAGCGGTTCCTCGACGATCGGGTCCGGGCGGTGCTCGACGCCGGCGCGACCCGGCTCGTCGTCCTCGGCGCGGGGTTCGACACCCTCGCGCTCCGCGTCGCCGAGGCGCGCCCCTCCGTGACGTGCTTCGAGGTCGACCATCCGGCGACGCAGGCGGTGAAGCGGAAGGGGCTCGCGACGCTCGGCGGGGGGCCGGAGAACCTCCACCTCGTCCCGGTCGACTTCGCGGAGGCCTCGCCGGAGGAGGCGCTCGCCGCCGACCCGCGGTCCGACGACGCGGCGCGGACGGTCTTCGTCGCCGAGGGGCTCCTCATGTACCTCGCCGAGCCGGCCGTTCGGAAGCTCCTCCGCTTCGTCCGGAATCGCTCGGCCCCGGAGAGCCGGCTGCTGTTCACGTTCGTCGGCGTCGGGCCGGACGGACGTCCGCGGGCCGGGCCGTACCAGCGGACGATGGACGTCCTCCTGAAGCTCGCCGGCGAACCGTTCCGGTTCGGCGTCGAACCGGACGACCTCCCCCGGTTCCTCGCGTCCGAGGGGTTCCACTTGGAGACCGTGACCCGCGACTCCGAGCTGGCGGCGGAGCTCCTCCCCGATCGCTCGACCTGGCCGAATCGGTTCCTCGACTGGGAGATGTACGCCGCGGCGGTCCACCGGCGGGAGTGAACGGATCGGCCGCGGGCCGCACCTCCCCCGAGCGACCGGACCGCAGCGAGCGCGCGGACGTCCCCGCACGTGTTCCTCGCTCCGAGCGCGCCGGACGACAACCGGTATCGTGGAGGGTCGTCATGTCGAGCCCCCCCACCACCCTGCTCGATCTCCTCGCGCAACACCTCCCCGCCCGCGCGGATCGGCCCGCGATCGAACTCGGGGACGAGGTCGTGTCGTACGGGGCGCTCGCGGAGCGCGCCGAGTCGTTCGCCGGACGGTGGACCGTGCGCGGCGTCGCGCCGGGCGACCGGGTCGGCGTCCAGCTCCCGAAGTCGATCGAGGAGGTCGTCGCGGTCCTCGC
>JAUIEL010000738.1 GCA_030428825.1 bacterium | reverse complement strand
AGGGGCTCCCGCCCCCGCCGACCGGCGGGGACCGGGACCCGGCGATCCGCTTTCCGCTCGAGGTCGTCGAGTCGTGGTTCGGGGCCCGGATCGACCTCGTGAAGCCGCCGGGAATGTCGCCGCGCGGCCTCCCCCGGGGGATCGAGCACGCGCCGCTCCCGACCTGGTGGTCGCCCGACGCGGACTTCCTCTGGCCGCTTCCGCCGAACCCGTTCGGCGTCCGGTCGATCCGGTTCCGCGACGCGACGCTCGAGGTCGTCGTCAACGAGCGGGCCGAGTCGATCGAGGTCGGCGGCGAGACCGTCGCCCCGTTCGCGGGCGCGCTCTTCCTGCGCGACGGCCGCGGTCGTCTGATCGATCGGACGCGCGTGGAGGTCGGCGAGTGATCCCGCTCGTCACCGCCTTCGCCGTCGCCGTCGGCCTGACCCTCGACGCGACGCTCCCCTACTGGGGACACTGGGCGGCGAACGGGCTCGTCCTCGTCGGCTGGCTGCTCGTCTTCCGCGCCGCGACGCGGGCCGAGCGCCGGGGCCTCGTCGCGTGCGTCGTCCTCGCCACGCTCGGCGAGATCTTCCTCTGCTACGGCTGGGGGCTGTACGAGTACCGGTACGGGAACATCCCGGTCTTCGTGCCGCTCGGCCACTCGATGATCTTCCTCTCGGGGTGCCGCCTCGCCCCGAAGGCGCCGGCCGCGACGTGGAAGGTCGTGGTCGGGCTGACGGTGCCGGCGGTCCTCGTCCTCGCCGCGACCGGCGTCGACACCGCGGGCCTCCTCTGGCTGCCGATGTTCCTCGCCTGCCTCCTCCCGCGCGGGACCCGCCACCTCTACGGCACGATGTTCCCGGTCGCGCTGGCGGTCGAGATCGCGGGGACGCAGGTCGGCTCGTGGTGGTGGTTCGCCGACGTGCCGTGGGTCTCGCTGACGTCGATGAACCCGCCGCTCTGCGCCGGCGTCTTCTACTGCGTGCTCGACCTCCTCGTGCTGAGCACCGAGCGGCTCTGGCTGCGGGAGGCGCGGCCCGCCGCGACGGACCCGGTGGCGGGGCGCGCCGCGTCGGAGTGAGCGGTCCGGCGCGTCACCGCGTCGCCCGGTACGCCTCCCACCGCTCGCGGTGCTCGCGCCCGGCGTCGCCGCCGCCGTCCTCCAGGGCGTCGAACGCGGCCGTGGCGGCGGCGAGGTGCACCTCCGCCGCCTCGTCGTCCCCGCGCGCGAGGAGCCACCAGCCGTAGTCCGCCTCGCAGCGCGCGCGCTCCCAGTCGCCGATCGCCTCGACGTCCTCTCGTCGATCGAACGCGCTCTTCAGCGGCGGCCCGGCGCCGTCGAGGTCGCCGCGGCGCAGGCGGAGCCGGCCGAGCGCGTGGGCGGCGCGGAAGGAGCGCCGATCGAGGTCGTCGAGGTGCGCGACGGCCCGTTCGTGCGCGTCGGCGAGCGTCCGCTCCGCCCCCTCCGCGTCGCCGGCCTCCTCCTCGAGTCCGCCGAGCACGACCAGGCCGCCGATCAGCTCCGGGTGACCCGGGGGGAGGACCCGGCCGCGGATCGCGCAGGCGGCTCGCAACGGCTCGATCGCCTCCGCCGTCCTCCCGTCGGCCCGCAGCGCCTGGCTCAGGACCGCGAGGCCGTTCGCGGTCGCGCCGTGCTCCTCCCCGACCGTCGCCCGGAGCATCGCGAGGGACTCCTCGATGAGCGGGATCCCCTCGGCCGGACGATCGAGTCGGGCGAGGAGCGAGCCGAGGTTCCCGAGGTTGATCGCGATGTCGACGTGAGGCGGCGTCCGCACGCGTCGGAGCATCTCCAGCGCCTCGCGGCAGTACGGCTCCGCCTCCTCGAGCCGGCCCGCCTTGCGCAGCATCGACCCGTGGTTGCTGAGACAGACCGCCGAGAGCAGGTGGTCGTCGTCCCCGAGGAGCTGCCGGTTGAGATCGAGCGCGTCCTCGCTCCGAACGATGGCGTCGTCGATCCGCCCGGACTTCGCGAGGACGGCCGAGAGCGACGTCAGCGTGTTGGAGAGGTTCCAGAGGTTGCCGACGTCGGCGCGGCTCGGCTCGATCGCCGCCTCGAACGCCGCCGCGGCCCCCGCGAGGTCTCCCCGCCGGTACGCGATCACCCCGAGCTGGTGACGCCCCCTCCCCACCGCGACGAGGTCCGGCGGGTCCGCCGACCCGGCCTCGCGGACGGCGGCGGTCGCCCGCCGCTCGGCCTCGTCGAGGTCGCCGCGGCCGAGCGCCACCCGACTCGAGATCATCTGGAGCTGAGCGACGCCCCGGACGGCGCCCCGCGCGCGCTGCATCGCGATCGTGCCGGTCAGGATCTCCTCGGCCCGGTCGAGGTCGCCCATCTCGATCGAGAGCTCGGCGAGGCTCGCGTGCACGTTCACCCGGATCGCGGCCGCCTCGGGGCTGTCGTCGAGGAGCGAGAGCGCGGCGTCGAGCTGCGGACGCGCTTTCTCGAACTGATCGAGCGTGACGTACGTCTCCCCGAGGATGTCGCGGATCATCGCCTCGACCATCGGGTCGTCGGCGAGCGAGTCGCCGAGGTTCCGCGCGGTCGAGTCGATCACGTCGAGCATCGTCGCCCGGGTCCCCATCGAGCGGGGGCTCGGGGCACGCAGCATCTGCCGCAGGAACCGGTTCACGGCCGCGGTCGTCCGCATCGAGCGGTCGGCCCGCCGCTCCGCCGCCACCGCGTCGCGGCGCTGCTCCTCCTTCTCGAGGTACATGAAGATGGAGGTGACGAGGCCGGTCGCGAGCGCGACGAACACCACGACGACGGCGCCGACGGCGAGGCGGTGCCGGCGGTAGAGCTTCTGGAGCTGGTAGAGGGCGCTCGGCCGGCGGGCGACGATCGGTTCGTCGTTCAGGAAGCGGCGGATATCCCCCGCGAGCGCGGCCGCGGACGCGTAGCGGCGGCCCCGCTCCTTCTCGAGCGCCTTCGCCACGATCGTCTCGACGTCCCCGCGGTAGCGCGAGTCGACGGTGCCGAGCCGGGTCGGCTCGTCCTCCATCACCCGCCGCGCCGCCTCGTGCAGCGGTTTCCCGCTCACGTCGACCGGGAAGGCGTCGGCGAGCAGCTCGTAGGTCAGGACGCCGAGGGAATAGACGTCGGAGCGGGCGTCGATCTCCTCGGGGCGGGCGCGGACCTGTTCGGGGCTCATGTACGGCAGCGTGCCGATCATCTGGCCGACGTCGGTCCGGATCGTCTTCAGCTCGACGTCGCAGTCGGTGGCGCGCGCGACCCCGAAGTCGAGGATCTTCGGCCGGCCGCCCTCGGCGACGAGGATGTTCCCGGGTT
>JAUIEL010000737.1 GCA_030428825.1 bacterium | reverse complement strand
TCGCGACGACGCACGCGCCGGCGACGGCGAGGTTCTCGTCGACGTCGAACAGGACCTTCGAGATCTTCGCCGCCGCGAGCAGGACCCAGCTCAGGACCAGGATGTTCGTGATGCCGGCGTGGAAGAAACCGAGGAACCCGCGCAGCACCGACGCCTCGCGGCCGCCGTACCGGAGCTCGGAGAGCTCGGCCGTGGTCATGATCCCGAGCCGCCGCCAGTAGCGCGCGAACAGGAACGCCGTCAGCATCCCGCCGATGCAGAACGTCCACCAGAGCCAGTTCTTCCAGATCCCGTGGTCCCGCACCCAACCGGTGACGACGAGCGGCGTGTCGGCGGCGAACGTCGTCGCGACCATGGAGGTCCCGGCGATCCACCACGGGAGCCGACGCCCGGACAGGAAGTACTCGTCGACGTTCGCCGAGGCGCGCCGCGCGTAGCGCACGCCGACCGCGATCGCGAGGGCGACGTACGCGGCGACGACGATCCAGTCGACGGGGTGGAGCTGCATCCCCGCAGTCTACGTGCGCCCCGGACGCCGTGGTACAGTGCGCGGATGGACGGACACGACGGCGAATCGACCGACCCGTTCGCGGGCCTGCGGAGCGCGCTCGAGGAGGGGGTCGCGTTCCCGACGGTCTACGTCTTCAAGTTCATCGTGCCGGCCGCGAGCCTGAACCACCTGCTGGCGCTGCTCGACGGCCTCCGGACGACCCGGCGCGAGTCGAAGACCGGCCGCTACGTCAGCGTCACCGTCGAGGCGATGATGACGTCGAGCGAAGAGGTGATCGGCGTCTATCGGCGGACGTCGTGCGTCGAAGGGCTCATGTCGCTCTGACGGCGGGGGCGTCCGCCGGAGGCCGGGCGCTACACGTCGACGAACGGGAACGCGGCGCCGACGTAGACCCGGACGAGGTCCTCCCAGACGTTCGCGTCGAACGGGTCCCGTCGGAGCGACTCCTCCACGTAGGCGATCGCGTCCTTCGGTCGGCCGAGGTTCCGGGCGAGGACGTTCCACGCGCAGTACCGCATCGCCCGGGCGTACTCCGGGTGGTCCTTCGGGACGCGCCGGAGGAACGCCAGCGCCGTCCGGTCGTCGCCCGCGCGGAGGGCCCGGTAGCCGATCCCCCAGGCGTTCTCGTCGACGTCCTCGACCGCCGGGAGGGGCGGGGCGCCGTGCCGGGCGAGCAGGACGAACCCCGACGCGGCGAGCAGGACGACGGCGATCAGGGCGAAGAAGACGTTTCGGACGATTCTCACGGCGACCTTCCTCTCGTGCGCGCCGAACGCGGCGACCTCGTCCCTGGAGACCCCGCCGGGCGTCCGGCGGCGGGTCGAATCCCGTGAGTTCCGCCTTCGACGGATTCCTCGGCGTGACGAGGCGGGCCGCTTCGTCTATAGCTGGACTCGCTGCCAACGAGCTCGCTGACGGCTGCCCCCAGATGAAGAAGACCACGCTCCTGACGATCGCGCTGCTCCTCGGCGCGACGCTCCTCGCGGCGCCTCGGCCCGACCGGACCGACAAGCGGAAGGGGGGCTCGATCTTCGAGCACGCCCTCCGGACGGCGGGGGCGGCGCTCGACGAGAAGAAGCTCGACGACGCCGCGGCGCTGATCCAGCGGGCGATCGAACGCGACCCGAAGTCGGCCGAGGCGTGGGGTTTGCGCGCGCGTTGGGCGGAGGCGGCGGGCGACCGCGACGAACTCGTCTTCGCGCTCCACAAGCAGTTCGGGCTCCGGATCGCGCAGGGCGCGGACCGGAAGGAGCGGCAGGCCCTCCAGACCCGCCTGGAAGAGCTCGATCCGGCGGCGAAGGAGCTGTTCCGGCTCCGGGACGGCTTCGTCGAGCGCCTGGCCGGGATCGCGGACCAGTACGAGCGGGAGCGGCGCCCGCACTCGGCGATCCGGGTGCTCCGGATCCTCCTCGCGCTCGATCCGGAGAACGAGCCGGCGCAGAAGGCGATCGAGCGGATCTCCGAGACCCCCGACCCGAGCCTCGCCGAGACGGCCAAGCCGAAGGACCTCCTCGCCGACGTCTCCGTCGAGTGGATCCGCGAGCACGACGGGAAGCACCGCGAGTGGAAGCAGGCGTCGAACGTCACCCGCGACAACTACGTCACGAAGACGAACGCCGGCTACGAGGTGATGATCCGCGCCGCCGAGGCGATGGAGCAGATCAACCGCTTCTACCGGATCTTCTTCCGGTACGGCGACGGCGTGAACGACAACAAGTCGGTCCCGCGCATCACGCTCCACATCTTCAAGAACCGCGACGAGTACCTCGAGCTCGGCATCGGCCCGCCGGTCGAGTGGTCGGGCGGCCACTTCACCGGGTCGCACGTCGAGACGTACATCGGCGAGGGGGGCTTCGAGGAGTGCGTCACGACGCTCTTCCACGAGGCCGCGCACCAGTTCGTCTCGCTCGCGACGACCGCGGTCGGCTGGCTGAACGAGGGGCTGGCGTCGTTCTTCGAGGGGACGCGGATCCTCGCCAACGGCACCGTCGTCTTCAACGAGCCCGCGAACCACCGGCTCTTCCCGCTCGTCCAGCGGCTGGAGAAGGGGTGGATGAAGGACCACGCCGACGGGCTCGACCCGTCGAACGCGTCGGCGACGCCGGAGACCGCGCCGACGTTCCAGATCATCCTCGAGAACCGGTACCAGTGGGGCCCGCCGTGGTACGCCCCGACCTGGGGGGTCGTCTTCTTCCTCTACAACTACCAGGACCCCGCGGACGGCCGTTTCATCTACCGGGACGCGTTCCACGAGTTCGTGAACGCGTCGGGCGGGCGCATGGGGGAGGGGGCGGTCGAGAACTTCGAGAAGGTCGTGCTGGCGCAGCCGTCCCGTCCGACGAAGGGGCTGCCCCGGACCGAGTCGCTGAAGCTCCCGAGGAAGTGCGACGAGCTGAACGAGGTCTGGAAGGAGTGGCTGATCGAGCTCGCCGCCGAGCAGTCGGGGAGGCGCGAGGTCGAGCGCCCGTACCTCGACTGGGCGCGGTACGCGATCAAGCGGAAGGAGTTCGACGTCGCGACCGAGCACTTCGAGAAGGGGTACGTGAAGACGCCGCTCGACGTCGAGCTCCTGATGGAGTTCGCGGAGCACCTCGCCGACCGGGAGAAGAACACCGATCGGGCGACGAAGCTGGCGCTCACCGCCCTGCAGATCCTCGAGAGCGAGAAGCGGCCGGACGAGCGCCGGATCCGGGAGGTCGAGTCGAGCCTCTCCAAGTGGGACCCGAAGCGCTCGAGCATGGACAAGATCCAGGGCGAGCTGGTGGAGAAGTCCGAGGCGATCGTGCAGCGCTACCTCGACGAG
>JAUIEL010000736.1 GCA_030428825.1 bacterium | reverse complement strand
CGGAGCACCTCGCCCAGGCGTTCCAGATCTACGTCATGAACTGGCCGGTCCCCGAGGCGCGCGGCGTGCTCGGGCTCTGGTACCCCTGGATGGTCAAGTCCGAGCTGCTGCACTACGCCTACGCGCTCGTGATGCTCGTCGGCCTCTGGATCTTCCGGAGCGGGTTCGCCGGCCGGGCGTGGAACTGGTGGATGGCGGCGTTCTGGATCCAGTTCTGGCACCACATCGAGCACGCGCTCCTGCAGGGCCAGGCGATCCTCGGGAAGAACCTGTTCGACTCGCCGGTCCCGATGAGCCTGGTCCAGGTCTGGGTGCCGCGCGTCGAGCTCCATCTCTTCTACAACACGGTCGTCTTCATCCCGATGGTGGTCGCGATGTACCACCACATGTTCCCGTCCGCCGAGGACGCGGCGCAGCACAAGTGCGCCTGCGCGCTGCACGTCAAGGCGTGAGGCGGACCGTGGTTCGAACGCTCCCGTCCCCTCTCCCCCGGCTCGCCGCGGCCGCGGTCGCGGCGTTCGCCCTCGTCGTCGCCGCCGGCTGCAGCCGCCCGACGTCGGAGACGGCCGGCGTGTCGGTCGAGATGACCGTCACGCCCGACCCGCCGCGCGTCGGCATGGTCGAGGTCGAGCTCCGGTTCGCGGACGGCGACGGCGCCCCGGTCGAGGTCCGGGACGTCCGGATCGAGGGGAACATGAACCACGCCGGGATGACGCCGAGCTTCGCCGACGCCGAGCCCGTCGGGCCGGGGCACGTCCGCGCGGACCTCGAGCTGACCATGGGCGGAGACTGGTTCGTGCTGGTCGAGGGGACCCTCGGGGACGGGCGGCGCCTCGAGGAGAAGGTCGACCTGCCGGGGGTCCGGCTGAAGTGACGTCCGCGAGCGCGACGACCCTGGAGCGGGACCTGCTGGAGACGCCGCTGGTCGGCGCGCTCCTGCGGCGGCGCGGGTGGCAGCTCGCGGCGCGGGGCGCGCTGCTCGCGCTCGCGATCGTCATGGTCCTGCAGGGGCTGTACGGCTCGCAGCTCGCGCCGAAGAACCTGTCGACGCTCCTCACCTGGGTCCACTACCGGGGGTTCCTGGTCCTCGCGCTCCTGTTGGTCGGGAACGTCTTCTGCACCGCCTGTCCGATCGTCCTGGTGCGCGACCTCGGCCGGAAGCTGGTGCGGCCGTTCCTCTCCTGGCCGCGGGCGCTCCGGAGCAAGTGGATCGCGATCGCCCTGTTCGTCGGCGTCCTGTACGCGTACGAGCTGCTCGATCTCTGGGGCGACCCCTGGGCGACGGCGTGGCTCGTCCTGGGATACTTCGGGGCGGCGCTGCTGGTCGACGTCGTGTTCCGCGGCGCGTCGTTCTGCAAGTTCCTCTGCCCGGTCGGCCAGTTCAACTTCGTCTCCTCGACCGTCTCGCCGGTCGAGGTCGCGGTGAAGGACCGTGCGGTCTGCGACTCGTGCTCGGGGAACGAGTGCCTCCGGGGCGCGCCGGCGACGCCCACGACGCCGGCGCGGCGGGGGTGCGAGCTCGGGATCTTCCTCCCGAAGAAGGTCGGGAACCTCGACTGCACGTTCTGCCTCGACTGCGTCCACGCGTGCCCCGAGGAGAACGTCGCCCTCACCACGCGGACGCCGGGGCTCGAGCTCGCCGACCCGCGGAGCCGCTCGGGCGTCGGCCCGCTCCAGTCGCGGACGGACCTCGCGTTCCTCGCCGCGGTCTTCACGTTCGGCGCGCTCCTGAACGCGTTCGGGATGGTCAGCCCGGTCTACGCCCTGCAGCAGTCGATGGCGGACTTCCTCGGCGTGCGCGCGGAGTGGCCGATCCTCGGGATCTTGTTCGTCGTCGCGCTGATCGTCGAACCGGTCGTGCTGCTCGGGCTCGCCGCGTGGTGGACGCGCCGGGTCCTCGCCCGCCGCGAGGGGGTCCTCCGGATCGCGGTCCGGTACGCCTACGCCCTCGTGCCGCTCGGCTTCGGCGTCTGGCTCTCCCACTACTGCTTCCACTTCCTGACCGGTTTCCTGACGTTCGTGCCGGTCCTGCAGTCGCTCGCGCTCGACGTGAGCGGAGTGGCGCTCCTCGGGACGCCGGACTGGACGTTCGGCGGGATGGCGGAGGAGACCGTCTATCCGATCGAGCTCGGGCTCCTCGGCCTCGGCTTCGCGGTGTCGCTCGCGGTCACGTGGCGCCTCGCCGCCGCGGACGACCGGGCGCGGCCGGCGCGGCCGTTCGCGCCGTGGGCCGTTCTCCAGTCCCTCCTCCTCGTCGCCGCCGTCTGGCTGCTCTCGCAGCCGATGGAGATGCGCGGCACGTTCCTCGGAGGCTGACGGACGATGCGACGCCTCGCCGTGACGCTCGGTCTGCTCGCCGCCCTCGCCGCCCCCGCGGCGGCGCACGACGGGCCGCCGTACCCGATCATCGTCGACCGGCCGACCGGTCCGGCCCTCCTCTCGGTCTGGGCCGATCCGGACGTCGGTATCGGGACGTTCTACGTCTACCTCGAGCCGCTCGACGACCGGACGCCGATCCCCGCGGACGCGGCGGTCGAGATCACCGTCTGGCCGAAGTCCGGTCGGCTGGAGGAGGCGTCTTACCGGGCGGAGGCCTCGGCCAAGGGGACCCGCGACAAGCAGCGCTTCTACTGCGAGGTCGACTTCGACCGGCAGGAGTGGTGGGTCTCCCGAATCGAGGTGAGCGGCGCCGGCGAGCGCGAGACGGTCGAGACCGACGTCGAGGTGACGCCGCCCGGGTCGGGCCCGGTGTTCGACTTCATCCTCTACCTCTTTCCGTTCGCCGCGGTCGGCGTGCTGATCGTGCGCGGGATCGTGGTCGGCCGGAACAGGCCGGGCCCCTCGGTCCCCCCCGATCCCGAGTCGACCGCGGACGACGTGTCGCCGGTCGAGGACGGCGCGCCGGAGGAGTCGTGATGGAGGAGTACGCCGTCGTCGATCACGTCTTCTACGTCGTCGCGCTCTTCGCGGTCGGGCTCTGGGCGATCGTCTGGCTCGGCGCGCGCGGATTCACCCCCGAAGGCGTCCCCTGTTCCCCGCCCTGGCTCGGCCGGGGCATCGCCGGGCGCGTGTTCGGCTCCGTTCTCATCCTGGTCGGCGCCGTGTTCGTCGCCCTCTCCTTGCTCGGGCTGCGGCTCCTGATCGTGCGCCTCACCGCCTGAGCGGACCGTTCCTTCGAATCGATCGCATCGCATTCCTGCCTACCCACGAGGTTCCGAAATGACCGCTGAGGACCGACCGAGACCGCCGTCGACGCGCCGCGGGAGCGCGCCCCCGTCGGCGCTCCTCTCGCTGCTGCTGCTCCCCGCGGGGTGCACCCA
>JAUIEL010000735.1 GCA_030428825.1 bacterium | reverse complement strand
TCTCCTCGATCGCGCGGCGGCCCAGGTCGGGGAACGGTTCGCGGGCGCGCCGGAACACGAGCTGACGCTGCGCGGCGTGCTCGGCACGACCTACCTCAACCTCGCGCGTCCGGCGGCCGCCGAGGAGCAGCTCCGGGCGGCGATCGACGCGGCGCGCCGGCTCGCGGCGGAGGCGGGGGAGCCGTTCGGTCCGACGGAGCTGCTGCTGCGGCGGCGCCTCGCCGTCGTGCTGGGGCAGCTCGGCCGGACCGAAGAGGCGGTCCGGCTGGCGGAGGAGCTGGTCGAGACGGCCGAGCGGCGGCGGGCGGTGGACGACGAGGAGCGCGTCCGGTGCCGCGTCGAGCTCGTGGAGCAGCTCCGGAACGCCGAGCGCGCCGAGGAGGCGCTGGAGGCTCTGGCGCCGCTCGTCCCGCGGCTCGAGGACGAGGCCGTCCCCGGCGCGCTGCGGCGATTGATCGGCGACAGCCTGTCGCTCGTCCTCCTCGACCTCGGGCGCGCCGCCGAGGCGCTCGACGTCGTCGACGGGGCGATCGAGCTGGCGATCGGCGCGCCGGACGAGGACCAGAACCTCGCCACCCTCCTGCGCCGCCGCAGCCGGGCGCTCCGCATCCTCGGGCGCTTCCCGGAGTCGGCGGAGGAGCTGCGTCGGGCGGCGGCGATCCTCGAGCGCCGGCTCGGTCCCGGGCACCGGCGGACGCTGTCGGCTTGGAGCGACCTCGCCGAGATCGAGCTCGACGCGGAGGACTACCGGGCGGCGGAGGCGACGCTGCGGGACGTGATCGCGCGGAAGGAGGCGCTGCCGGAGTTCGAGCCGTCGATGCTCGCGGTCGACCGGGAGAAGCTCGGGCGCGCGCTCCTCCTGACCGGGCGCGCCGCCGAGGCGCGCGCGCTCTTCGAAGAGGTGCTCGGCGTCGTCCGCCGGCAGGGAGAGACGTTCGGGATCGAGTTCCTCGAGACGCGCGCGCGGATCGGCGGGCTGCTGTTCGCGGCCGGCGACCGGGAGGCCGGGCTGCGCGAGCTGGCCGCCGCCATCGATCGGATCTGCGTCGACTGGCGGCCGAGCTACGCGACCGCCGTCGAGTTCGTCCGGCACTCGATCAGCGCGCACGTCACCGACGAAGCGCGCGCTTCGGAGCTCCTCGCGCTCCTCGCGGCGGTGACGGAGGGGCGGGACGGGGTCGACGCGCAGGCGCACGCGCTGATCCACGTCAGCCTCGCGCAGTCGCTTCGCCGTCAGGTCCGCCTGGCCGCCGCCCTCGACCACCTCGACGCGGCGCTCCGGTGGCTCTCCCCGCTCGGCGCCGAGGCGGCGCCGATCGGGCTCCGCGCGCGGCTCGAGCGCGCGACGCTCCTGAACCTCGTGGGGGAGCCGGACGCGGCCGAGCGGGAGTTCGAGGCGATCCTCCGGTCGAAGGTCGCGGGGGACGAGTTCCTCTCTCGCGCGCGGTACGGCCTCGCGTTCCTGCACTCCGAGCAGGGGCGCGCGGCGGAGGCGGAGCGGGCGTACCGCGCGTTGCTGGAGCTCGACCTCGGGGCGGAGTCGTTCACCGGCGGCGTGGCGAGGATCCACCTCGCCCGGTTGCTCGCGCGGCGCGGCGCCGACGACGAGGCGGCCGCGACGTTCCGCGAGGCGGCGGAGATGGTCCGCCGCACGGACGCGACGCAGTGGGGGGCGGCGGTCGACGGCGAGGCCCGCGCGCTCCTGAACCTCGGGCGCGTGGACGAGGCCCGTCGCGTCCTGCTGGAGTTCGAGGCGGAGTCGCCGCGGGACCGGTGCAGCCCGGCGCTGCACACGCTCTTCTCGCTGTCGGTCGCGACGGGGGCGGACGAGGCGGCGCGGCGGCTCGCCGCGCGGATCGAGCCGGCGCACTGAGCGATCTCCCCGGGAATCCGTGTCGGTCGGTTCGCCCCGGTCGCGTCTCCCGGGCGGCCGCGACGAGCGCCCGGACGGTCCGGGCGAGGCGCGCGGCCTCGAGTTCCCGGTTTCGAACCCCGGAGAAGACCATGTCCACGATCGCCCGCCCCTCCTCTTCCGTGCTCCGTCCGCTCGCCGGCGCCGCGCTGCTCGCCGCGTGTCTCGCTCCCGCCTCGTTCGGCCAAACCGTCCGCGTCACGAACGATCGCGGCGGGACCCGGTCGGTCGCGCAGACGATCCCCGAGTTCGGCGTCCTGAAGTCGTTCGACTTCGACTTCGCGAACGGCGGCCACAAGCTGAAGGGGATCGCGCTGCGCCGGGCCGGGGCGCGGACGGCGGTCGACCTCTCCGACAACGACGGCAACGACCCGTACTCGGTCGCGGCGACGTACCACGACGCGTTCCGCTTCGCGCCGACCGAGGCGGAGACGGTGGAGGGGCGCGGCGCGGGCGTCGTGACCCGGACGCTCGCCGACCGCCGCGGCTTCGTCCCGGTGCTGCAGGGGTTCTCGCTCGCGTTCGCCGACGGCGGCGACCACGAGGTGACCGAGCTCGGCGTCTCCCTCCAGCCGATCCGGGAGGAGACCGGCCGCCACCGGCTGCGGGTCGTGCTGCGCGAGCACCAGGACCGGCGTCCGTTCGACTTCCTCGTGCAGATCGTCTGGGTGCCGCTCGGCAACATCGACGACGCGCAGGTGACGATCGGCGACCGTGGCCGCGGCAACTCGGCGCCGAACCGTCCGTCGAACGCGCGCGGCGCCGCCGTGCTGAAGGGGTTCTCGTTCCGCTACATGCACGACGACGGGAGCGACGACAGCCACTACGTGAAGCGCGCGCGGGTCGACCTCGGGGCGCCGGACAGGAACGGGGCCGCGGCGTCGTTCCACGACGGGGACGGGGACGACCGACGGCAGGTGAGCGTGTCGTACGCGACGCTGCGGTAGGAGGGCCGGGGGCCGGCGCGGGGTGGGGCTTCGGTTCCGCTCCGCGCGTCAGTCGACGAGGCCGCGGAGGAGGACGCCGGCGGCGTAGGCGAGGGAGGCGGCGATGCTGCCGATGAAGAGGGTCTCGAGGCTGGCGGCCCACCAGCGCTGTTCGACGAAGCGCCCCTTCAGCGCGCCGATGGCGACGAACGCCGCTCCGGTGAGGGCGGCGCTCACCGCGAACGGAGCCGCGATCGTCCCCGGCGCGACGTAGTCGACGACGAACACCGAGAGGGGGACGAAGCCGACCACCAGGAACGAGACGAACGTCGCGGTCGCGGCGCGGAGCGGGGACGGGGCCGCCGGAGAGACGCCGTGGTGCTCCATCATCATCAGGTCGACCCATCGATCGACGTCGGACGTGATGACGTCGACGACGCGCTCCAGGTCCTCCCCCTCGAACCCCTTCAGCTTGTAGATCTGCCGGACC
>JAUIEL010000031.1 GCA_030428825.1 bacterium | reverse complement strand
GCCAGGAACGAGCTGCTCCCCTGGTTCTGGAGCGCGAAGCGCGCGGCGTCGCTCGCGCGGGCGACGCCGGCGCCGGAGGCGACGGACACGACGATCGACAGGAGGATCGGGGGCGGCATCCTCGTCGCGGTCACGGCATTCCTCCTCGCGCGGCCTCCCCGAGCGTAGCACGGCCGCGTGCCGCCGAGGAGGGGTCGCCCGGCCTCGCCCCCCCCTCGTCGCCGCCCCGCCGGCGGGGGCCGACGCCCCCGGTCCGGCCCGCGCGCTACTTCGACGCCCCGCCGGCCTGCTCCCGGACGCTCCGCTTCTCGTTCTTCTTCAGGAAGTCGGCCATCCGCTCGCACCCCTCGACGATCCCCTCGCGGGCGGTGGCGTATGAGAACCGGACGTGCTGCCCCTCGCCGGGGATCCGGGAGCCGAAGTGGATGTCCGCGAGCACCGCGACGCCGGCCTCGTGCAGGAGCCGCTTCCGGAGCTCCTCGGAGTCTCTCGCGCCGATCCGCTCGCACGCCTCGGTGACGTTCGGCCAGACGTAGAACGCTCCGCCCGGGGTGCGGCACGTCACGCCCGGCATGTCGTTCAGGAGACCGACGATCAGGTCGCGGCGCTCGTGGAACGACCGTCGCATGGCGTCGACGCAGTCCTGCGGCGCGGTGAGCGCCGCGAGCGCCGCGTACTGGCTCGGGGCCGGCGGGCAGGAGTCCGTGTTCGTGTTCCACCGGGTGAAGTGCGGCGCCAGCGTTCGATTCGCGGCGTAGCCGAGGCGCCACCCCGGCATCGCGTACGTCTTGGAGGTGCAGTCGGCGATGATCGTCCGCTCGAGCATCTCCGGCGCCGCCTCGATCGTCTCGAGCGGACCGTCGTACACGAGCTTCGAGTACGGCTCGTCGGAGTAGATCCAGACGTCCGGGTGCTTCCGCATCAGGTCGGCGATCCCGTCGAGCACGCTCTTCGACAGCACGGCGCCGGTCGGGTTGTGCGGCGAGCAGAGGATGAGGAGCCGCGTGTTCGCCGACAGGTTCGCCTCGAGGTCCGCGAGGTCGAAGGCGAAGTCGCGGCTCTCCTGCAGGTTCAGCGGCTTCGGCACCGCGCCCGCCGCCTTGATCATCGAGTCGTAGATCGGGAAGCCGGGGTTCGGGTAGAGGACCTCGTGCCCCTCGCCGTGGTCGGTCACCGAGTGGATGGTGTGCGCGATGAACGGCTTCGCGCCGCACCCGACCACCACGTCGTCGGGGAGGACCTCCACTCCTCGCGACGCGGAGAAGTCCGCGGCGACCGCCGCCCGCAGCTCGGGGATGCCGGCCGAGGGGGTGTAGCCGGTCTTCCCCTCGCAGATCGCCTGGATCGCGGCGACCCGCGCGTGGTCCGGCGGCAGGAAGTCCGGCTGGCCGATGCAGAAGGAGATCACGCTCTTCCCCTGCGCGATCAGACCGTTCACCTCGGCCAGGACGACGAACGCGTTCTCGGTCCCCAGGGACTCGGTGCGCTTCGAGATCTTCAGCATAAAACCATCCACGGCATGATGTTGGGCGCACGGCCCGAGAGGGCGGGCCAGTGTAACCGCTGGCGGCGGCGACGTCGACTCGACGAGCGCGCGGCCGAGCCCCCTGTCCCCGGTCCATGGGTTGGAGTACACTCCCCCCTTCAGGATCCTTCCCAAGAACCCATGGTCTCGGCCCGCGTGCCGCGTTCGTCTCCGGCGCTCCGTCGGCAAGGCGCCGCCGCCCGGGTCCCAGGAGCTTCACCTCATGAATCATCGGCAGTGGGCCGCGTCCGCTCTCGCCGCGTTCCTCCTCACCCCTTCGTCGCTCGCGCAGGACAGCCTCTCCTTGAACGGCTGCCTCCCGGGTGACGGTCTCGATCTCTGGGCGGACGGCACCGGCTTCTTCGGCAGCGAGCAGGTGAACGACTACGTCGTCGACGTGGCGACGCTCACCACCTCCTGGGGCACCGACTTCGCCATCGCCCCGATCGCCAAGACGAGCAAGGGGAACTTCAACTTCTTCAACCACCTGATGGGCGCGCAGGCGATGAGCCGCGACGTCCTCGGCGCGCACTCGTTCGCCGCCGACCAGTACATGGTCTGGTCGGCGCCGGGCTTCGGCGTCAACAACGACCCCGGGACGAACAGCCCCGGCACGATGATCGACACCTCGAACGCCCGCGGCGCGCAGTTCGCGGCGGCGTTCCGTGAGTTCGGCAACACCGACTTCAACGCGAGCTCGGTCGGCGCCGTGACCACGATCGTGAACGTCGATCCGACCGACACCGGACGCCTGTTCGTGCGGCGGGTCCAGTCGCTGACGAACGCCTGCGACAACGTCTCCGACCTCGCGACGTTCGGCATGGGCGGCGTCGACGCCGAGGGGACCACGGCGATCCGCGCCGACGGCTTCGGCATCGTCGCCGGCGGCTGCGGCGCGTCGATCCTCACCGGCAACAACATCTACCTCGTCGACGCCGCGAACCGGAACCCGGCGGTGCGGAACGTCTCCGACGACGCCGGCTCGCTGCTCGACGCCGGGGCGACCAACTGGATCGTCCAGCAGTCCGGCACGACGCACACCTGCCCGACGCTGATCCCGTCGTCCGTCACCGGCGGCGCCCCGATCTACATCGGCGCCGACTTCAACAACGGCTACGTCCGCGGGACCACGAACACGAACGTCACCTCCGACCAGTCGCACCTCGCCGTCGGGACGGCGGGGACGCGCGGCAACCTCGGGTACACGACCGACAACTTCGCGCTCCTGAACAGCTCCGGCGGCCTCGGCGCGATGATCGCCGACACCGGCGGCAGCACCGACTCGATCAACATCTTCGGCGTGAACACGTCCGGCGCCGTGACCGGGACCATGCTGCAGACGCTCCCGGCGACGGTCACCGACAACGCGACCGGCTTCTCGAACCTCCCGGGCGCGAACGAGATCGACCACTACCACAGCCAGGTCCCGTTCCAGGGCGGCAGCGGGAACATCGCGCTCCGCGTCGACGCGCTCGGCAACCTGCTCGCGGCGACCGCGGTCGACCACCCGAACGACTCCGGGGCGCAGCACGACGGCCAGTACCTCGCGGTCTGCCGGGTCGACCCGTTCGGCACCGCGTCCTGGACGATGGCCGGCTACAACAACCCGAACACCGGCAGCGGCAAGCCGATCCTGAACGCGCCGTCCGCGTTCGGCGGCACGCCGATCGGCCAGATGGTCCCGCGCAGCGTGCTCGGCCTCGCCGGACCGTCGGTCTCCGCGCCGATGTTCGACTCGGCCGGCAACGTCTGGTTCCTGTCGTCGATCGAGCTGACCTTCACCTCGACGTTCACGACCGGCCTGATCCGCGCGGTCTACGACCCGGCGACGTTCTCGTACGAGCTCGAGCTCGTGCTGACCGTCGGCGACATCTTCCCGGGCCTGAACTCGGGCCGGAACTGGATCCTGACGGACCTCCGCCTCGCCGACTCGAACTCCGTCGACTCCGCCACCGCGTGGTCCGGGAACATCGCCGACGACGCCTTCATGGGGTACGACCGGAGCCACTTCGTGCCGGCCGACCCGCGCACCAACGGCGGCCTCGTGCTGCAGGGGCGCGCGCTGTACGACGCCGACAACGACGGCCTCTTCGAGGACGACTGCGTCAACGCCGGCGGCCTCGACGAGGAGTACCGCGTCCTCCTCTACATCGGCTCGAACCGGCCGAGCGGCTACGAGTACCACGGCACCGCGTGCGCCGGGACCGGCGGGTTCACGCCGATCCTGACGCTCGACGGGTATCCGACCGCGGGCGGCACGATCGACGTGTCGATCGAGCAGGCGCTCGGCGGCCAGCCGGCGGCGCTCCTGCTCGGCCTCACGAAGTCGGCGCCGGTCGCGTACGACCCGATCACGCCGTGCTTCCTGAACATCAACGTCCTCCCGGCGCCGATCATCCAGCTCCCGCCGCTGCCGGGCGCCGGGCCGGGGAACGGCTCGATCTCGTTCAGCGCGCAGATCCCCGCGGTCGGCGTCCCGGTCGGGACGACGGTCCAGATCCAGGCGGTCTGCGGCGATCCGGGCGTCCCCGCCGGGTTCACGTCGACGCGCGGCGTCGGCCTCACCACCCAGCTCTGAGCGTCCGCGAGCGGTCCCGGTGACCGCCGGCGGGGCGGCCCCTCCTTCGGGAGGCGCCGCCCCGCTCCCGTCTCGGGCGCGGCCGATCGATCGACCTCAGTCGTCCGAGGCGTCGTTCCGGAGGTAGGCGACCCAGTAGACGGCGGCGACCAGTCCGGCGCCGCCGACGACGTTCCCCGCGGTCACGACGACGAGGTTCCGCGCCGCGCCCCCGAGGAACCCGTCCGGCGCCCCGTCGCCCACCATCGCCGCGTACGGCAGGAACCACCAGTTCGCCACGCAGTGCTCGAACCCGATCGCGACGAACGCGGTGATCGGGAAGACGACCGCGAGCACCTTGTCGGTCACCGAGCGCCCCGCGGACGCCAGCCAGACCGCGAGGCAGACGAGCGCGTTGCACAGGACCGCCAGGGCGAACGCCTCCGCGGCGCCCAGGGACGCCTTCACGAACGCGGCGGTCTGCGCCATCTCCCCGACCGCGCCGTCGGCGCGTCCGTGCACCCCGGCGACCGCGACGAGCGCGGCGGTGAGCACGGCGCCGACGACGTTCCCGACGTAGACGATCCCCCAGTTCCGGAGGAGCTCCCTCAGCGTGATGCGCCGCGAGGCCCAGGCCATCACCACGAGGTTGTTCCCCGTGAACAGCTCGGCGCCGGCGACGACGACCAGGAGCAGCCCGAGCGAGAAGGCGAGCCCGGCCAGCAGGCGCGTGACGCCGTAGCCGAGCTCGGAGCCCGTCGCCACGACGATCGAGAAGAGGGCGCCGAGGCCGATGAAGGCCCCCGCCAGGACGCCGAGCACCAGCAGCGTCAGGCCGTCGAGGCGCGCCTTCGCCACGCCGACCGAGCGCACGCGCCGCGCGATCTCCTGGGGGGCGTGGGCGTCGAACGACTCGCTCATGGGGCGTCCCCTCCTCCGGCTCCCCGGTCGCCGGGGACGCCGCGGAGGATACCTCCCGCGGGCGCGGAACGTTCCTTTACCGACGCCTGACCGGCCCCTTGACCTCACCTTCGCCCCTCCGGCGATCCTCTCCCGAACCGACGATGCGGCGCGTGTCGCACGTCCGAAGAACCCGGCCGTCCGGCCACCCCCTCCGGGAGTTCCCGACGCATGAAGATCCACCTCACGACCGCGCTCCCGCTCGCGGTCGCCTTCCTCACCCCCGTCGCCGCCGCGCAGGACAGCGTGTCCCTCGGCGGCTGCCTCCCCGGCGACGCCGTCGACATGTACGCCGACGGGACCGCGACCTTCGGCAGCGAGGTCGAGAACACCTACGTCGTCCAGATGTCGCCGTTCTTCTCCTCCTGGGGGAACGAGTACGCCATCGCGCCGATCGCCAAGACCGGCAAGACGAACACCTCGTTCTTCAACAACCTGATGGGCGCGCAGGCGATCAGCCGCAGCATCCTCACCCGCCAGCCGTTCTCCGCCGGCCAGTACATGGAGTGGAGCCAGGCCGGCCAGGGCGTGAACAACGACCCGTCGAAGAACTCTCCGGGCACCCTCACCGACGCGGCCCGCCTGCGCGGCCCCCAGTTCGCCGCCGCGTTCCGCGAGTTCGGCACCACCGACACCGGCGTCTCCGCGAACGCGATCGTCACCACGATCGTGAACATCGATCCGACCGACCCGAGCCGCCTCTACGTGCGCCGGGTCCAGGCCGCCACGAACGGCTGCATGGACGGCACCGAGCTCTCGACGTTCGGCTTCGGCGGCGTCGACGCCTCCGGGTTCACGACCTTCCGCGCCGACGGCTTCGTGGTCTCGTCGTTCGGCTGCGGCGGCTTCATCATGACCGGCAACTGCATCTACACGATCGACGCGGCGAACCGGAACGTCAACTTCCTCAACGTGATCGACGACGGCGGCTCGCTCCTCGACAACCCGGCGACCGCGTGGATCGTCCAGAACTCCGTCGACACGCACACGACGCCGACGCTGATCCCGAGCGAGGTGACCGGCGGCGCGCCGCGCTACATCGGGCTCGACTTCAACTCGAACTACGTCCACGGCACCGCGAACCCGCCGACCGTCACCGCGACCCACTACGCGCCGGGCCTCGGCTCGTCGCGCGGAAACATCGGGTACACGAAGGACGACTTCGGACCGCTCTCGTCGACGGCCGGCATCGCGGCGATGCTCGCGTCGTCCGGCGCCGGCACCGACTCGATGAACGTCTTCGGTCTCGACGCGGCCGGCAACCCGACCGGCACGATCGGCCTGACCCTCCCCGCGACGATCACCGACAACGCGACCGGCTTCACGAACCTCCCCGGCGCGAACACGTTCGACCACTACCACAGCCAGGTCGGCTTCCAGGGCGGCAACGGCCAGGTCGCGCTCCGCGTCGACCCGCTCGGCAACCTCCTGGTCGCCGGCGTCGTCGACCACCCGTCCGACACCGGCCCGACGCACGGCGGCAACTACATCGTCGTCGCGAAGGTCGACCCGATCGGCACGACCACCTGGACCATGGCCGGCTACAACGACAACGCGTCGACCGGCAAGCCGATCCTGAACGCCCCGTCGTCGCTCGGCGGGACCGCGGTCGCGCAGATGATCGACCGCGCGTCGGTGCTCGGGGTCTCCGGTCCGTCGATGTCGGCGCCGATGATCGACGCGAACGGCAACGTCTGGTTCCTGTCGCAGATCGAGATGCTCGGCCTGAACGAGTTCCCGGTCGCGCTGATCCGCGGCGTCTACGACCCGGCGACGTTCTCGTTCGAGCTCGAGCTCGTCTGCAAGCTCGGCGACATGTTCACGAGCGGCGTCACCGGCTCGACCCTGCCGCTGCCGCTGAACTGGATCCTCACCGACCTCCGCATCGTCGACAGCAACTCGGTCGACTCGGCGACCGCCTGGTCGGGGAACGTCACCGACGACGCCTTCCTCGGGTACGACCGCACGAGCTTCGCGCCGGCCGACCCGCGCTCGCTCGGCGGCATCGTCCTGCAGGGCCGGATGATCTACGACGTCGACCAGGACTTCCTGTTCGACGGCGACTGCGTCACCAACGGCACGCTCGACGAGGAGTACCGCGTGCTCCTCTACATCGCGCCGAAGGCCGACTCCGGCTACGAGTACCACGGCGAGAGCTGCCCCGGAAACGGCGGGTTCCACCCCGTGCTGACCATGGACGGCTTCCCGGCGGCCGGCAACAACGTGACGCTCGCGGTCGAGGACGGCGACGGCAACCAGCCGGCGGTCCTCCTCCTCGGTCTGAACAAGATCGCCCCGACCGCGTACGACCCGATCACGCCGTGCTTCCTGAACATCAACGCCCTCCCGGCGCCGACGATCCCGCTCTTCCTCCCGGGCCTCCCGGGCGTCGGCGGGTCGGGCGGCATCTCGTTCTCGGCGCCGATCCCGCCGACGACCCCGCCGGGCATCACGATCCACCTGCAGGCGTTCTGCGGGGACAGCGTGGCGCCGAGCGGGATCACCTCGACCCGCGGCATCGGCCTGACCACCCAGCTCTGATCGGACACCGCTCCGAAGGGGCGCCTCCCGCGCGCGGGGGGCGCCCCGCCTTCGTCTCGGCGGACCGCCCCCCGATCTCGCGCGCCCCCGGGCGGGGACCCCTTGACGCGATCTGGAGACCGGCTTGACCGGGGTCGGCTACCGTCTCGGCATGCGACTCCTCCGGTGCCTCCTCCCCCTCCTCGCGGCGCTCGCCTTCCCGCCCGTCTCCCTCGCGACCGAGCGGCCGCGCCTCGTCCTCCTCGTCGTCGTCGACCAGCTCCGCGGCGACGTCCCCGAGCGGTTCGCCGACCGGTTCGGCGAGGGCGGGTTCCGACTCCTTCTCGAGCGGGGCGTCCGGTACTCGAGCGCGCACTACCGCCACGCGGCGACCAAGACCGCGTCCGGGCACGCGACGCTCGTCACCGGCGCGAACCCGGCCGAGCACGGGATGATCTCGAACGACTGGTGGGACACGACCACGAAGCGGCGGGTCTACTGCGTCGCCGACCCGGACCGGGACCTCGTCGGCGCGGAGACTCCGGCGCGGCGGGACACGCTCGGCACGAGCCCGCGCAACCTGATCGGCAGCACGATCGGCGACGAGCTGGTCCTCCAGTCGGGCGGGGCGTCGCGCGCGTTCGGCGTCTCCATCAAGGACCGCGGGGCGGTCCTCCCCGCCGGCGCGCTCGGCACCGCGTACTGGTACGCCTCGGGCGCCGGCCGGTTCGTGACGAGCACCTGGTATCGGGACGCCCTCCCGGCGTGGCTCGAGGAGTGGAACGCGACCGATCCGGCGCTCGCCTGGGGCGACGTCGTGTGGCGGCCGCTCGCCCCGCTCCCCCGGTACGCGGCGCGCTACGCCGACGACCGGCCGTTCGAGGTCGGGTACGGACACCTCGACCGCACCTTCCCCCACCCGTTGGCCGGCGAGGACGCGAGGGCGACGCGGAAGGCGATCCGCTACACGCCCATGGGGGACGAGCTGCTGCTCGAACTGGTGAAGCGCCTCATCCGGGAGGAGCGGGTCGGGCTCGGACCGGCGACCGACTTCCTCTCGGTCAGCTTCTCGGCGACCGACTACGTCGGCCACGCCTGGGGCCCGCTCAGCCTCGAGGCGGAGGACAACGTGCTCCGCCTCGACCGCACGCTCGCCGAGCTGTTCGCGTTCGTCGACCGGGAGATCGGCCTCGACCGGACCGCGGTCGTCCTCTCGTCCGACCACGGGGTGGAGCCGTGCCCGGAGACCCGGCGCGGACGGTCGGCGGGGCGACACGTCTCCGGCGAGGTCGAGGCGGCGTTGAACCGGGCGCTGGACGATCGGTACGGGGGCGGCGAGGGAGCGCTGATCGAGGCGTTCTGGGCCCCCGACGTCCACCTCGACGAGGAGGCCGTCGCGCGGCGAGGGCTCGACGTCGACGCGGTCGCGCGGACGGTCGCGGCGGTGGCGACACGCCTCGAGGGGATCGACGCCGCGTTCACGCGCGCCGAACTCCTCTCCGGCCGCGGCCCGACCGACCCGCGCTCCGAACGCATCCGGCGGTCGTTCCACCCCGATCGGAGCGGGGACGTCGTCCTCGTCGCGGCGCCGTTCTGGTCGTGGCACGCCGAGGTCCCGAAGAACGCGGCGACCCACGGCTCGCCGTACCGGTACGACACGCACGTCCCCCTCCTGTTCCTCGTCCCCGGCGTCCGCCCGCGGACGGTGCACCGTCCGGTCGCGCCGTCGGACGTCGCCCCGACCCTCGCCACGCTGCTCGGCCTTCCCTGGCCGAGCGGCGCCACCGGACAGGTCCTCGGCGACGCGCTCCCGCCGGGACACGAGGTCCGGGAGTTCTGACGCGGTCGCCCGCTCCCCCCCGCGCTCTTCCCCGCGGACAGAGGAGCCGCCCCCGGAGTCTCCTCCGGAGGCGGCGTCCCTCCCCGGAGGCCCTCGGCCGACGTCGTCGACCGAGGACCCCCGCCATGCGATCACGTCAGCGCGCGCTCAGGGCGTCGCCTCCTGGTGGAGCCGCCGCTTCAGCCGCTTCAGCATGTGGTGGTGCATCTGGCAGACCCGCGACTCGGAGATCCGGAGCCGGTGGCCGATACGCTTCATGGTCTGGTCGTCGTGGTAGTAGCTCCGGACGATCGTCCGCTCGCGCCGGGAGAGCTCCCCCTCGACCATGCCGAGCAGCTCGCCGCGGTAGACGACGTCGGGCGGCAGGGGGAAGCCGTCGACCGGCTCGTACGTCGAGGGGCGGTCGTCGTCGTCGAACTCCGCGTTCGCCCCCTCGTGGAGCGGCAGCCAGCTGGAGAAGTTCCCCTCCCGACGGAGCGCCCGGATCGACCGCGGCGTCGTCCCCATCGCCGCCGCGACCTCGTGGTCGGTCGGCTCGCGGTCGAGCTCCTCGTGGAGCGCCTGGATCGTCCGTCGCAGGACCTCCGCCCGGTCGCGCGCCTCGCGGGGGATCCAGTCCTGCTTCCGCAGCTCGTCGATCATCGCCCCGACCACCCGCTTGCGGGCGTACGTCTCGAACCGGACGCCGCGCGCCGGATCGAACTGCTCGATCGCCCGCACCAACCCGAGCGTGCCGGCGCTCACCAGGTCGTCCGACTCGACGTGCCTCGGGAGGCGCCTCGTGAGCCTCCGCGCCTCCGCGTCGACCATCGGCAGGTGCAGCTCGATGAGGCGGTTGCGGAGTTCGCGACGCCGCGACCGGCGGTAGCGGACCCAGAGGCCGTCGTCCCGATCGCGGCGGTTGCCGTTCCTCGCCATCTCCGCGCCCCTCCCAGAACTCGAGCAGCGAGCGATGATGCGAATCCCAGTGGTGCGAATCCGATTCGAACACTACATCTTGTGTTCTGGGTCCGCACGATACGGACGGACCGCCCTCTTGACAACCTGTTCTTCACGCGAGGGCGTGTTTTCGACTGGACTCGGGCGGGGCGTTCTGAACCGGCCGGGCCGCGCCGACTCAGCGCGGATCGACGGGGCGCGCGGCGGCGCCGGACCGACGGCGGTCGGCGGCCGCGACGAGCCGACCGGTCGCCGGGTCGACGCCGATCGTGTGCGCGTCTCCCTGGCGATCGCGCTCGCGCAGCGCGTGCCCGCGCGCGGCGAGGGACGCCCGGACCTCGGGCGGCACGGTCGCCTCGACGTCGAGACGGTCGGGGTAGAGCCCGTGGTGGACGCGCGACGACTCGACCGCGTCGCGAGGGGAGAGGCCGTGGTCGAGCACCGCGGTGACGACGCGGAGCACCGTCGACGGGATCGAACGGCCGCCGGGACTGCCGGTCACGAGCAGGAGCCGGCCGTCCCGCTCGACGATCGTCGGGCACATCGACGAGAGCATCCGCTTCCCGGGCGCGATCTCGTTCGGCGCGGTCCCGATCCTCCCCGCGCGGGTGCTGCGGCCGGGTTGCACGTTGAAGTCGTGCATCTCGTTGTTCAGGACGATCCCCGTGCCGCGGGCCACGATCTTGGCGCCCCACGACTCCTCGAGCGTGTAGGTGTTCGCGACCGCGTTCCCGTGGCGATCGACGATCGAGAAGTGCGTCGTGCTCCCCTCGGCCGGCGGGAGGGTCCCGTCGAGGTCGGCGGCGAGCACGTCGGACGGCGTCGCGCGCGACGGGTCGATCCCCGCGCGGAGCGACGCCGCGTGCGCCTCGCCGAGCAGTCGCTCGAGCGGGTTCGACACGAACTCCGGGTCGCCGAGCCAGCGCGCGCGATCGAGGAACGACCGGCGGAGGACCTCGCCGAGGAGGTGGAGCTCCGCCGCCGAGCCGACGCCGAGGCCGGCCGGATCGAACCCCTCGAGCTGGTTCAGCGACTCGACGAGGACGCACCCGCCGCTGGTCGGAGGCGGACCGGCGATCACCGTCGCGCCGCGGTACTCCCCGCGGAGCGGCTCCCGGAGGACGGCGCGGTACGAGGCGAGGTCGGAGCGGGTGAGGATCCCGCCCCGCGAGGAGGCGTCGTCGACGATCCGGCGCGCGATCTCCCCCTCGTAGAACGCGCGGGGCCCCTCCTCCTCCACGAGGGCGAGGGTCGCGGCGAGGTCGCTCTGGACCAGCCGATCCCCCGCGCCCAGCGGGGTCCCGTCCGGCCGGAGGAAGACGCGCGACGCCTCGTCGCAGCGCGAGAGTTCGGCCGCGGCCCTGGCGATCGACTCGGCCAGCGGCGCGTCGACGAGGAACCCGTCCTCGGCGAGTCGCCGCGCCGGGGCGACGAGCTCGGCCCAGGGGCGCGATCCGAACCGCTGGTGGGCCGCGGCGAGACCGGCGACCGTGCCGGGGACGCCGACCGGGAGGTACCCGAGCCGGACGCGGATCGGATCGACGGTCCCGTCCGGCCGCAGGAAGAGGTCCGGCGTCGCGGCGGCGGGCGCGGTCTCGCGATAGTCGACGAACGTCGCGTCCCCGTCGGCGGCCCGGTGGAGGAGGAACCCGCCGCCCCCGAGGTTCCCCGCCTCGGGCCAGGTGACGGCGAGCGCGAACGCGGTCGCGACCGCGGCGTCGACCGCGTTCCCGCCGCGGGCGAGGACCGTCGCCCCGATCCGCGCCGCGTGGGGTTCGACGCAGACGACGGCGCCCGCCTCGGCGTCGAGGTCCGTGTCGACGACGACCCGGATCGTCTCCGTCGCGCACCCTCCGAAGAGGGCCGCGACGACGGCGAGGGGCGCGAGGAGCCGGAGGGAGAGGAGCGCGCGGGTCGGAGAGGGGCGGGGCGTCATCGGTCCGATTGAACCGATTCGCGCCGCGCTCGTCACCAGTCGGGGAGGACGTGGACGAACTGCGTCGACCGGCCGCGCCTCACGAACGCGACCAGCTCGTCGACGCGGTCGACCTCCGCCCGCTCCAGCGTCGCGATCAGCGCGGCGGCGTCCTCGATCGGCGCGCCGTCGACGCGCTCGACGATGTCGCCCGCGCGCAGCCCGGCGAGGCCGCCGAGCCCGGTGGCGCGGACTTGCGTCAGGCGGGCACCGCGGACTTCCTCGGGGAGGCGAAGCTCGGCGCGGTCGGCGTGGACGAGATCCCGGGCGACGAGGCCGAACGGCTCGCTCTCCAGGGCGTCGACCTCTCCGGCGCCGAGCGGCTGTTCTCCGAGCTCGACCTCGACGGCGAGCTCGGCGCCGTCCCGCAGCACGCGCACGCGGAGCCGCTCCCCCGCCTTCCGTTCGGCGACGCGATCGCGGAACCGTCGGTTCTGCTGCTTCGGCGGCGCGTCGAGCGGCCGGTCGTCGAGGGCGACGACGGCGTCGGACGTCCGGAGCCCCGCCCGCTCCGCCGGCGAGCCGGGGAGGATGCGCGTGAGGAGGACGCCGGTCGTCCCGTCCGCCAGCCCGAGGACATCGACCAGCTCGGGGAGGAGCTCCTGGGTCTCGACGCCGAGCCACGGCGGACGCGCGGGAGGCGTCTCGTCCGCCGTCGCGTCGGACGACTCCGGCGGGTCGGCGAGGACGTCGCGGAGGTGCTCGAACGGGATCACCACGATCTCGTGGCCGTCGTCCGCGAACCCGAACGGCGACGCGAAGAGCGCCTTCGGGGCCGGCGGGACGTCCCGGAGGAGGAACGATCCGACGACGCCGACGACCCGGCCGTCGAGGGCGACCGCGGGCGCGCCGAGATAGTCGGAGACCGCGAACGACGTCACGTAGCAGCGCTTCGGCTCGGCGACGGACGCCGACACCATGAACGCGTCGAGGTACGGCACGTGGCCGAAGTTCGGGCCGGAGAGGCGGACCGACGCGAAGAAGTCGCCGACCTCGAGCGAGTCCTCCTCGGAGAACTCGAGCGGCTCGCCCGCGAAGCGCTCGTCGTCGACGCGGAAGAAGGCGAACCCGACCGCGTCGTCGCGGCCGACGAAGCGGGCGTCGTACCGGGCGCCGTCGGCGTCGTGGATCTCGACCGACACGACGCGCGGTCGCCCGCCGATGGCGCCCGCCACGAGCGACGTCGGGGCGACGATCCCGCCGCGGCCGTCGTGGACGATGCCGGTGGCGCGCTGGGGCGTGTCGACCGGGATCCCCTGGAGGGAGCGCTCGCGGACCACGGTGTCGACGGAGACGATCGAGCGCGCGACGCGGGCGTGGATCGCCCGGAGCGCCGCCGCGTCCTTCTCGAAGTCGTACGCCGCCGTCGGCGCGGCGGAGGAGAGCGCCAAGGCGATCACGAGGAACGGACGACGCGGGTTCATCGGCCCTCCTCCGCGGCGCGCGCGGGGTCGCGGGGCGTGTCGGTCCTCTCGGGGGCGGGGACGGCGATCAGGAGCTCCGCCTCGCCACGCACGATCCGCACGAGGACGGCGCGCGCCCCCGCCTCGCCGATCGCCCGCTCGAGATCGGTCGGCTCCGCGATCCCCTGCCCGGCCGTCTCGACGACGACGTCGCCCGGCCGGAGGAGCGGCCGGGCCGCGGCGGCGCGGCTGCCGGCTCGGA
Organism: bacterium; assembly: GCA_030428825.1. Lineage (GTDB taxonomy): Bacteria > Planctomycetota > B15-G4 > B15-G4 > JADJEK01 > JAUIEL01. The sequence goes on along the minus strand of JAUIEL010000031.1, from coordinate 7,147 downwards.
CCCCGGTCACGAGGACGCCGCCGCGCTCCTCGAGGTACCGCTCGCGGAGCTCGGCGTCCGACATGCGGCGCACGGTGAGGCCGAGGGTCTCGAGCTCGTGGTCGACCTCGTCGGCGTCGCGCCAGGGCTCGGGGGTGATCCGCACCGTCCGCGTCCGCCCCTGCCGTCGGACCTCGACCTCGACCTCGACACCGGCCGCGGCCGAGGCGAGGCGCCGCCGGACGCCGGGGACGTCTTCGTCGAACACCGCGGCGAGCGGCTCTCCGCCGAAACGCGTCAGGACGTCGCCGGCCCCCACGCCGGCCGCGGCGGCCGGCGAGCCCGGCTCGACCGACGCGACGAGGACGCCGTCCGGGGCCCCCTCCGTGAAGACGCCGACGAGCTCGTGGAGCGGCTGGATCGAGACGCCGATCCGCGACCGGGCGACGTGTCCGTGCTCGACGAGTTCGGCCAGCACCTCCTCGACCACGTCGGCGGGGATCGAGAAGCCGAGGTTGTCGGCGCCGCGATAGCCGCGCGTGTTGATCCCGACGATCCGCCCCGCGAGGTCGACCAGCGGTCCCCCGCTGTTCCCGGGGTTGATCGCGGCGTCGGTCTGGATCCAGGTGTTGAAGAGGCCGGTGGCGAGGTGGCCGCCGACGGTCATCGGCGGGAGGAACCGCTCGCGGCACGAGACCACGCCGAGCGACAGCGACCGCGTCAACCCGAGCGGCGACCCCATCGCCATGACGAACTCCCCCTCCACGAGGGTCGAGGCGTCGCCGAACGTCGCGTGCGGCAGCGCGTCGACCCCGAGGTCACCCAGCCGGAGCCGGACGACCGCGAGGTCGGTGGCGGCGTCCGCCCCGACGAGGTCCGCGTGGGCCCGCCGGCGGTCGGAGAGGGTGCAGATCAGCCGGGTCGCCGTCCCCGCCACGTGGAAGTTCGTGACGACGAGACCGTCCGGCGTGACGATCACCCCGCTCCCCGTCGCCTGCGCTTCGATCGTCCTCCCCGCGAACGAACGCTGGAAGACCGGCCGCAGGTGGACGAGGGTCGGGAAGACCCGCTCGCGGGCCCCCCGGATCGCCCCGACGAGCGACGCGGGCGCGACCCGCTCGGACGCCGGCGCGAGGGCGGACAACGAGAGTCCGAGCCACGAGAGGAGGGTGAGGGAGCTCGACATGCCGCCTTCATCGGCAAACCCCCACCCAAACCCGTACCCCGGCCACCGACTCGGGGGGCGGGGGTCAGGAAGCGAGCTCGAACTCGACCGGCGCGGTCAGGCCGTTCGGGACGAAGCCGGCGAGCGCCTGAGCGATCAGGGGGAGGCCGAAGATCGACGCGATCGGGGGGACGACGAAGAACGTCTCTCCGACGCCCGACGCCGGGAGGACGCCGGCGCCGAGCTGGACCATCGCGTTCGGATCGATCCCGAACGTCCCGTACGCGGTCGGGATGCTCGCCGGGAGGAGGCCGACGAAGACCAGGATCGGTGCCCCGGCCGGACCGAGGGTGACGAAGGTCGACACGGTGGAGAGTTCCGCCGGCTTCCGCAGATAGAGGTCCGGGATCTGAAGCTCGTCGGCGCCGACGTCGATCCCCGAGAGCCCCGACCCGAACGCGTCGCCGTCGACGTCGGTCGTCCCGCCCGCGGCCGCGCCCGCGTCCTTCAGCGGCGACGACGGCGTGAGGTGAAGATCCCCCATCCCCTCGTCGACGAACCGCGGCTCGGCGACGATCGTGTTCGTGATCGGCCCCGCGCTCCCGGTCACCGTCCCCGCCGCGTTCTGGAACAGGCAGTTGTGATCGAACGCCACGCCCGGCGCGTTCGATTCGATCGCGAACCAACCGTTCCGCACGAAGCAGTTGTTCGTCACGCTCCCGGTCGCGCTGAGGTTGATCGAGGAGAGCGCGAGCGCCGACCGCGCGCCGCCGACGACGGTGTTGTGCCGGACGTTCAGCTGCGGGACGTCGAAGACGAGCAGCGCGTCCGCGGGTCCGACGCCGAGACAGACGTTCCCCTCGACGATCGCGCTCCCGGTCGAGCTCGACGTCGCCGACAGGTCGAACAGCACGAGCCCGCGGTTCAGGGCCGGCCCCTCGAACACGTTGTTCCGGATCACGTAGTCCCCCGGGCCCCACGCCGCGACGGCGGAGTCCCACCAGTTGGCGGTCGGACCGTTCCGGAACCGGATCCCGCTCACCTCGGCCGACCCCTGCAGCAGCACCAGCGCATCCTGAGACGCCCACCCGAACCCGGCGCCGTCGATCACCGTCTGGTCCGCCCCCGCGCCCGCGAGCGCGACCCCCGGCGGCACGACGACCGGGAACGACTCCGACGCCGCGTCGTACAGGCCCGGTCCGACGTGCACCACGTCGCCGAACGACGCGTACCCGAGCGCGTGGGTGAGGGTCGCCCACGGCGCGGTGACCGACCCGTTGCCGGTGACGTCGTCCCCGTCGAAGTCGTGCACCCACCACTCCGCCCCCCGCGCCGACGCTCCGCAGAGAACGGCGATCGACAGGAACCACGCGGCGGCCTGGCGGGAGCGGGACATGACGGACTCCTTCCGTTGCGGCGGCGGCTGGACCGTCGATTCTCCACGGATCGGAGACGTTGTCCACGTCCTCGGGGCGCGAGGGCGGGCGACCGCGTCAGGGTCGCTTCGTCGGGGCGACCGGGAACCGGAGAACGGTCACCCCGGCCGGGCGCTCTCCGCGGACGGCGCGACGCGCCAGCGCCCGCAGCTCGGCGTCGGGGACCTCGCCGTCGAGATGCAGGACCAGCCAGTCCTCCGCCGCCGGGACCTCGAGGGCGCGGCGGAGCGGGAGGACGACCTCCTCGCCCGCGGACACGGCCAGCTGCTCGCGCGGACCGTCGAGCGGTTCGACGAGCACGTCCTCCGCGGACCGGCGCACCAACGCCACGACCCCGTCGGAACTCGCGCGCACGAGCACGCGGCGGCCGACCGGTTCGGCCGGCAGGCTCCTCAACTCGAAGCCGTACGGGTCGACCAGCCACGCCCCGTCGAGCGCCGGCGTCGTCCGCTCGGCCGTCCCGAGCCCGACGACCGCCGCCAGCAGCACCGCCGCCGCCGCCGCCCACCGCACGACGCGCACGGCCGGGCGGACCGGCGCCGGCGGCGCGCGACCGGGGTCGTCGGCGACCGGCCGGACGGAAGGCGTCGCGCCCGCCGCCGCGTCGACCGCCAGCAGATGGGCGAGGTTCCGGTCCGCGCACCGGGGACACGACACGAGGTGACGACCGAGCTCGTGGCGCCGCTTCGCGTCGGCGAGGCGCCCGTCCGCGAGTCGCGTCAGGTCCTCCTCGGAGGGGCAGTCGCCGAGCGCCGCGAGCAGGCCGTCCCGGAGCCGGGCCGGCGCCTCTCGCGAGGCGCGGATCCGCCGTTCCAGTTCGGGATCGAGGGTCGGATCGGGTGTTTCGTGCGAGCCGCACATGGGTCGGGCTTCCGGAGCGCGTTCGGATCGGGTCACGCGTTCTCCATCCGGGGAGAACGCTCGGCCTCCGGCTCCGGGGTCACGTTTTCGGAAAATGCCGCGAGCTTGCGCCGCAGAAAGGCGACTCCCAGCGCGAAATCCCGCTTCATCGTCCGGACGCTCGCCTCGACCTCCCCCTCCCCGACCATCGCCTCGTACGTCTTCCCGTCGATCAGCCGCCCCCGCACGACCAGAGCCGCCCGAGGGTGCGACGCGGCGAGCTCGACCAGCGCCTCGTGGACGGCGGACCCCACGTCCCCCTCGCGATCCTCCACGAACCGTTCGCCCGTCGCCGCGCCGGCCTCGATCTCCGGCGCGAGCGCGCGCGGTTCTCGCCTCGGCCCGTACTCGCGGCACGGCGGCTCGAGGCGGCGCGGGTCCTGCGCGCTCTCGATCGCGCGGTGGGTCCAGGCGTGCCCCTCCTGCAGGCAGACGCCCGACCACGGCGCGAAGCTCCGGCAGTTGCCGCACCGGATCCGCCCGCGGTCGTGCCGCTCCTGGCTGATCGCGCTCCGGACGGCCGTCTGGCGGAGGTACGCGAGGAACGCGCCGAGCCCCCGACCGAACCCGCCGGCGCGCACCGTCTCGTCGTTCAGGAGCCTCGCGCAGACCTCCTGCGCGAGGTCTTCCGGCTCGAGGATCGACCGCGGCCGCTGCGCCAGGTAGCGCCGGACGAACCGGTCGAGCTGCTCCTTCAGGTAGCACGGCTCGCGCGCCAGGAACGCGTCGAGCGGCACCGACGCCCCTTCCTCGACCACACGACACCCCGCGCCGCGGTCGGTGTGCTGCGCGCAGCCGCGACAGGGAGCGTGATCGACGAGCGTGTTCGGACGGGCGGCCACGGACCGCATCTTGCCACATGCGGACGCACGGGACCCGCTCCTGTAGGGTGCGAGCATGAAGAAGCTCGCGCTCCACTGGCAGATCTTCATCGGCATGGCGATCGGGGCGGCGGTCGGCCTCCCGCTGAACGTCCTGGCCGAGAACGGCGTCGTCGACGAGTCGATCCCGCGCACGCTCGCCACGTACGGGAAACAGGTCGGCGACCTGTTCCTGCGGCTGCTCTCGATGGTCGTGACGCCGCTGATCCTGACGTCGCTCGTCACCGGCATCGCCGGCACCGGCGACCTGAAGGGGCTCGGACGGCTCTCCGGTTGGACGTTCGGCTACTACATCGCCACGAGCCTGCTCGCGATCACCGTCGGGATCCTCGCCGTCAACCTGATCGAGCCGGGCGTCGGCGCCGACTTCGAGACGCTGCAGCGGACCGCCGAGGCGGAACAGGCGGGCGGGAGCGTCGTCACCCCCGAGATCCTGGAGAAGGGGGAGTCGCTCGGGCAGACGCTCTGGAACCAGCTCCTGAACCTGATCCCGAAGAACCCGATCGCCGCGATGGCCGATCCGGGGAACCGCAGCATCCTCGCCGTCATCTTCTTCGCGCTCCTCCTCGGCGTCTTCATCCTTCAGGCCGGAGGGAGACACGGGAAGGTCCTGACGGAGGTGTTCGCCGCGGGGTTCGAGGTGATGATGCGGATGACGATGTTCATCATCCGCCTCGCGCCGATCGGCGTGCTCGGGTTCATGCTCTACGCGGCGGCGGGGAAGGGGCTCCACGTCTTCGTCGCGCTCGGGCAGTACATGATCACGGTGCTGCTGGCGCTCGCCGTCCACGCGTTCGTGACGCTCCCGCTGATCCTGATCTTCCTCGCGAAGCGACGGCCGCACGAGTTCTTTCAGCAGATGTCGCCGGCGCTGCTGACCGCCTTCTCGACCGCCAGCAGCTCGGGGACGCTGCCGCTCACGATCACCTGCGCCGAGCAGCGGGCCCGCATCCCGAACCGGGTCAGCTCGTTCGTGCTGCCGCTCGGCGCGACGATCAACATGGACGGGACGGCGCTCTACGAGGCGGTCGCGGTCCTCTTCATCGCGCAGGCCCTCGGCAACGACCTCGACGCCGCGCAGCAGATCGTCGTCGCGCTCACCGCCCTCCTCGCGTCGATCGGCGCCGCCGGCATCCCGCACGCGGGGACGGTGATGATGGTCGTCGTCCTGCAGGCGGTCGGCCTGCCGGTCGAGCACGTCGGGCTGATCCTGGCGGTCGACCGGATCCTCGACATGTGCCGCACGAGCATCAACCTCTGGAGCGACTCGGTGGCGACCGCGGTGGTCGCCCGCTGGTCGGGCGCCCTCGACGGCCCCTCGGACCCGCCGCCGGACGAGGCGACCGGGTCCCCTCCCGACGCGCCGCGACCCGACGAGGCCGAGGGGGAACCGGCGGGCGCCCCGGCCGAGGGCTGAGGGCGGGGATCACTTCGACTCGGGGTCCTCCGCCGCCTCCGCCGCCACGGCTCGCTCCGCGCGCCTCACCGCGGCCAGGACCTCGTCGAGCACCGCGCGTCCCGACGCCCCGGCCATCTCCACGAACGAGTCCCGGACGGGAACGCTCCTCTCGCGGAAGGCGTCCCGCTCCGCCTCGGTCAGCTCGACCACCCGGAGCTCGGGCTTCCGCTCGAGCATCTCGTCGAGCCGCTCCCGATTGAACTCGCGCTGGACCTCGAAGGCGAACGGCCCGAGCTCGGCGACGACCTCCCGCACCATCGCACGCCGCTCCTCGGACAGCCCGTCGAGGAAGGCCGGGTGGGCGACCACGGTCGTGACGAACGGCGCGGGCTTCGCGAAGACCAGGTGCGACGTCACCTCGTAGAAGCTCATCTCCTCGATCGCGAAGACCGGGTTCACCTGCGCGTCGATCATGTGGAGCTGGAGCCCGCTGTACACCTCGGCGTACGGCATCGACTGCGGGCTCGCCCCGTACGCGCGGTACGCCTCGAGCAGCAACGGCGAGGTCATCGTCCGGATCTTGACGCCCTCGAAGTCCGCGGGGCGGCGGACCTCCTCACGGGTCGTCCAGACCATCCAGCCCTCGAACAGGATGGAGAGCAATCGGAGCCCCCGCTCCTCGTAGTGCGGTTCCAGGCGCGCGATCAGCGCCGGATCCGACAGCGCGCGCCGATTCACCTCGTCGTCGTCCGAGAAGAGGAAGTGGAGCAGGAAGACCTGGACCTCCGGGACGACCTTGCCGAGGTGGCCGGGGGACGCCATGGCGAACTGGAGCGACCCCATCGCCGCCTGCTCCGCCAGATCGTCGCTCGTCCCGAGGGTGCCGTAGGGATAGACCTTCACCTCGATCGCGCCGCCCGTCCGCTCGGCGACGCGGCGAGCGAACTCCCGGGCGACCTCGTCCTGCACCGACCCCGCGGTCTCCTCGATCGCGAACCGCCACACCTCCGGCGACGGCCCGTCGTCGCCGCCCTCTCCTCCGCAGCCGGTCAGGAGCCCGGTCAGCGCCGCGACCACCACGGCGAGAAAGCCCCGCGCTCCGTTCCTCGGCCTCGGCGGTCGAATCGCCGCTCGCTCCCCGCTCGTCCCGGCCATCGGTCGCCTCCTCGTCGTGTCCGGCGCGGGATCTCGCCGCGCGCCTCTCTCGTCCTTCGTGGTTCGTTCGCCCGCGGGACGGCGGCGGGTCGGGTGGCGTCGCGAGGCGCGCCGCGCGCCGGCGAACGCGGCGCGCGAGAATGCTCGCGAACTTCCGCCGCCGGACCCTAGGCTCCGGGAGTGCGGCGCCTCTTCCTGCTGATCCACAAGATCGAAGCGACCGTCCTGGCGA
>JAUIEL010000734.1 GCA_030428825.1 bacterium | reverse complement strand
GCGATGACCAGCGGCGCGATCGCGCGCGGGCCGTCGATCCGGGTCAACGCCAGGCACGCGCCGTACGGGTGCTCGTCCTCGATCACCAGGCGGGTCAACGCGTCGACGTCGTCCACGCCCACGCCGTCCGGCAGGAGCTCGCGGGCCCTCCGGTGCTCGGCGCGCTCCCGATCCCGCTCCCGCCGCCGCCGCTCCTCCTCCGCCGCCTCGGCGCGCTCGACGTCGTCGGCGGCCGCCCGTCGCGAGCGGTTCACGTACGCGAGGACCCAGTAGAGCCCCTGGAGCATGAGCAGTACGACCAGGAGCGCGCGGACGCTTCCCGCCGGCGGCCGGACCTGCATCACGTCGAGCGGGGGCCACGTCCGCGGCCGGTAGCGCGCGACGACCTCGTCCCGGATCGCGGGGATCGCCGCGTCCCCGGGTCCGGAGCGGAGGAGGATCGTCTCGAGGTTGCGGAGGACCAGCTCGTCGTCCGACCAGCCGAAGCAGTACGTCCACGACGGCCGGCCGTCTCCCTTCGGAGGGCCGTAGCAGAGGACGAGGTCGTTCGTCTTCCCGCCGTGCCACTTCGCTTCCTGCCAGTGCGCGAGCGACGAGTCTCCGTCGAAGCCGATCGCGACGAGGTTCGCCCCGACCGCGCGGCCGACCTCGCCGTTCAGGGCGTCCCAGGAGTCGATCGAGAAGTCTCCCTCCGCCCGACCGAGGAGCCGCCTCGAACGCCGCCAGTCGAACGACTGGAGCGAGATCGGGATCGTCCCCGCGGAGGTCGAGCGGGCGACGTCGACCGCCAGGAACGGCTCGAGCCCGCCGTCGCGGAAGCCGATCGGATACTCGTGCAGAGGCAGGTCGTCCGGCGGCGGAGCGAAGGCGAGGACGTCGGACGCCGTCCCGACGCCGGACTCGACCATGCGGTAGGTGTGGCCCGGCACGACGACCCCGCGCACGTTCCGGACGACCTCGACGCGATACGCCTCGTCGGTCGGCACGACGTCCCGCGGGCGCTCCACGGTCGGCTCTCCGCCGAAGAGCACGGCGAGCGCGTCGTGCTCCGACCGGAGGATCGCGAACGACTCTCGGTCGCCCCCCAGATCGATGGTGACGGTCCAGTGCTCCTCGACGAACCGGCTCTCGTCCCCGTCCTCGACGAACCCCTCGGGCCAGCGGGTCACTTCGACCGCCAGGCCGCTCCGCATCTCGAAGTCGAGGCTCGACGTCAGGACGACCCAGACGTGGAACGCGGCGACGATCACGAAGCCCGCCACCGACCCCTTCACCCACTCCCCGAGCGTGATCCGCCGCGACCCGATCCAGGCGAGCGCGCCGAGGACGACCGGGACGACCGCGACGACGTAGCACGCCCACACGGCCTACTCGCCGCCCAGCGGGAGCTCCACGCCGTCGTCCCGGCCGCGCTCGAACACGTCGTCCGCCTTCGTCGAGGTGATCACCGTCACGTCGATCGGACGGCGGTCGAGCAGGGCCAGGAGGTTCCCCGACGGGAACGAGTCGAGCATCGAGTCGTGACGGCTCTTGAGGACCAGGAGCTCCTTCTGGCGCATCGCGAACCGGTCCCGACTCGCCGTGATGACGTTCTGGAGGTTGTCGAACGTCGTCGTGTCGACGTCCGGCACGGACTCGTGGATCCAGCTCGCCACCGCCCCCCGCCCGCCGCCGCCGCGCGCCGCCGCGTGGGCCGTGACGATCTCGAGGAGCGCCCGCTTCTGGGCCTGCGTCACCTGCGCCGCCTGCTCGATCTTCTTCCACAGGCTGTCGTACTCGCTCACGTTGTCCGCCTGCTTCGCGACGATGTCGTTCCGGAGGCGGACCTCGGCGTTGACGGTGCTCACCACGTAGGTCAGGAGCAGCAGGGCGGACACCGCCGCCACCGTCGCCACCGCCACGATCTTCATCGACGACTTGCTCACGGGATCGACCCTCCTCGGCCGGCGGAGCGCGCTCGCTCCACCGAGGAGAACCGGACGAGTCGCGGCCCGTTACAGCGAGTCCGCGCGCGCCGTCCGGGACGCCGCGAGCAGGACGACGGGCAGGCCGCTCGTCACGGCACGAGCACGACGGTCGCGGCGCGGGTGGCGTAGTTCACGCACCCCTGGTCGTCCGTCGTCACCCCCGCGAACGTCAGCTCCAGCCCGACCAGGCTCGGCCCCGCCAGCCCGGGCGGCACGGTGAGGGTCGCGAGGGCGTTCCCGTCCGCGTCGAGCTGGCCGTGGAACGCGGTGAAGAGCGGTCCGTTCCCGGTCGCCAGCCCGATCTGCGTCAGGACGTCGACGTTCAGGGGGACGTGGATCGATCCGCTCGGACCGGGCACGTCGAAACCCGGCGCGCTCCCGCTGACCGACGCCAGCAGGTGGTACGCGTCCTTCTTCGACAACCGCCCGCACTCGAGCTTCAGCGGCACCGTCCCGCCGTGCGAGACCGACACGACGGGATCGGCCAGGGCGCGCAGCGTGTGGTGCGTGAAGACCCTCACCACCCCGTAGCCTTCGAACGGCGCCCCGACGAAGAACTCGTCGAACCCGTCGCCGTCGATGTCCTCGACCGCCACGTCCATGCCCCGCTGCCCCGAGTGGACCGGCCCGTCCCAGAACTGCCCCGGCTGGAGGTCGGGACCGAGCAGCACGGTGACGCGCCCCTCGTTGAGCGAGACCGGGTCGGAGCTCGGTGACCCCACGACGAGGTCGGGGAGACCGTCTCGGTTCACGTCGCCGATTCCGAACTCGTAGAAACGGTCCTTCGACGACGGCAGGGACGAGGCCCTGGTGATCCCCGTCTGGTAGGTCGGGCCCCAGAGCACGGCGACGCGGTCCTCGTTGGTCGGGCTCGCCGGAGCGTGGCAGGCACAGATCAGGTCCGGGTGCCCGTCGAGGTTCATGTCGACGAACTCGAACCACCGTCCCATCTCGTTCACCCCGAGCGACGACGGCCCGATGCCGATCACGTGCGTCGGATCGGCGCCGGAGAGGATGGCCAGGTAGGACCCGCCCCCTCCGCCGACCGCGGCGACGCCCTGTGCCGTCACCACATCCGCGATCCCGTCGCCGGTGACGTCGCCCCCATGCACCCCGAACCCCCAGGCCTCGACGGTCAGGATGACCGAAGGGTCGACCGGCTCGAGGACCATGACCGGAGGTCCGACGAATCCCGTCGCGCCGTCGAAGACGTCGATCCTCCCGGCCTTCTCCGGATTCCCGAACAGCGGGGCCCCGACGAGGACGTCGAGCACGCCGTCCCCCGTCACGTCCGCGATGTCGCCGTACTGGCCGAAGTGGACGCCGTTCGTGATCCCCGGGTGCTGCAGCTCCACGGACGTGGTGTAGTC
>JAUIEL010000733.1 GCA_030428825.1 bacterium | reverse complement strand
CTCTTCGCCGGCGCCGCCGCGGCCGCGGTCCCCGCCGGCTTCGGCTGCGTCCTGCACGTCCTCCCTCCGCTCGGCGTCCTCGCTCCCCTCCCGCTCGACGCGAGCGGAGCGTTCTCCCTGACCGCCCCGGTTCCGGCGGCGGCGCTCGGCGTGGTGATCCGCCTCCAGGCGTTCCTCCCCGACGCGTCGGCCCCCGGCGGGTTCTCGAGCACCAACGGCCTGGCGGTGACCGTGCTGTAGGGGCGGATCGCGGGGCGCCGTCGCGCGAGCCGCGCCGGCGTCCCCGCGGCGCCCCCGCTCCACCGTCCCGAGAAAAGCCTGCAACTCCCGCCCTCCCGTTCGTCTCTCCATGCGGGCACCGACGGAGCCCGCATGACGCAGGAGAAGGACCAGGAGCACGCCGCCGCGGACGACGCCGCCTCCCTCCCGTACCGACGGTACGCGGAGCGGGGGTTCCGGTTCGCGCACGCGATGCTCCGGAACGTGGACGACGCGGAGGAGACGGTGCAGGAGGCGTTCTGTCGACTGGCGGCGGCGAAGCAGCTCGAACCCCCCGCGTTCGAGCCACGGTTCTTCCGCACCGTCCGGAACCTCGCGATCGACCGGCTCCGCCAGCGCCCGCGTCGCGCCCACCTCCCGCTCGACGAGTCGGCGCTCCCCGCGCGCGCCGCCGCCCCGCCGGACGACGCCCCGCTCGCCCCGCGGCTCCGGCGGCTCGTCGCCGACCTCCCGGCCCCCCAGCGGGACGCCCTCCCCCTCCGCGTCCACGGCGGCCTCGCCTACGACGCGATCGCCGCCGCCCTGGACGCCACGACGACCCAGGTCCGGACCTGGATCTTCCGCGCCCGCCGCCGACTCGAGGACGGCCTGCGCCGCACCGAGCCCCGCCCGGAGAGGACGACCCATGGACGTTCCTGAGCGCGACTGCGCCGGGTTCGAGGAGCTCGCCAGCGCGGCTCTCGACGGCGAGGCGACGCCGGCCGAGCGCGAGGCGCTCGACGCGCACCTCGTCCGGTGCGACGGCTGCCGCGAGGAGGCCGAGCGGTTCCGCCGCCTCGACCGCGCGCTCGCCGCCGACGCCCCCGCCGGGCCGCCCGCGCTCGCCGCCCGCGTCGACGCGATCGTCCGTCCCGCGCCGGTCGTCCCGGAACGCCGCCGCCGCTTCGCCCCCCTCGCGGCCGCCGCCGCGCTGCTCGTCGTGGCGGGGGCGCTCCTCGACTCCGGCGACCGGACCGAGGCGGTCGCGGGCGACCTGCCGCTCCGCGAGATCGCCGAGCTGCAGCGCCGCTCGCTCGACGACCAGGCCCTGCTGATGGAGACGATGCGCTGGGAGCTCCGCGCCCTCCGCCTCGAGGTCCGCGCGCTCGGCGAGCCGGACGACGCGCCGGTCCTCGAGCGGATCGACCGCCTCCTCACCCACGCCGCGGCCGCGCCATGGCCTTCGCCCTCCACCCGGTCGCGCGCCCCGCGCGCCGCGACCGCCCCTCCCCGACCCCGTGACCCGATCGGAGACGACCGATGACGCGCCCGACCCTCGCCCGTTTCGCGCTCCTGCTGCCGCTCGCCGCCGCGCCCCTCTCCGCCGACGCGTTCGCGCAGCCGCTCCCGCCCGACGAACGGGCCGAACGAGCCGAGCGAGAGGAGCGCGAGCGGGCGCGGGCCGAGGCGGCGGAACGCGCGGTCGAGGCGGCGTGGGAGGAGTGGGCCGAGCGGTTCGCCGCCCGCTGGGAACGCTGGGGCGCGGAGACCGAGCAGCGCTGGGAGGAGTGGGCCGCCGTGCACGAGCGGGACTGGGAGTCGTGGGCGCGCCAGCAGGAGCACGCGTGGACCGAGTTCGCGGAGCACGTCGAGCGGACCGGCGAGGTCGACGTCGACGAGGTGTTGCGGCTCAGCCTCGGCCAGCTCCGCGGCATGCCGATCGGCCCGGTCGTCGAGCAGGCGACCGGCGACCTCGAGCGGATGGTCGGCGAGGACGGTCCGCTCGCCGGGCTGGAAGGGCTCGACGAGCTGGTCCGGTTCTCGGTCGAGACCGCGCTCTCCGCCGCCGAGGAGTCGGTCGCCGAGGAACTCCGCGGCGCGAACGGCGGAGCGGAGGTCGACCGGGTCCTCGAGCAGGTGCTGGAGGAGGTCCGGCGCGCGACCCGGGGCGTGCGCGGCGAGGTCGACGAACGGCGGCGGCGGACGGCCGAGGAGTCGGCGGAGGAGTGGCGGCGGCTCGAGGAACGCCGCGGCCTCGACGAGCTGCGAGAGACCCTGAAGCGGAAGCGCACGGAGCAGGAGGCCGACATCGCCCACGAGCGGCTCCGCGCCGCGGAGCTCGAGCGCGAGGTCCGGGCGGAGCGGGAGCGCCAGCTCCGCGCCGAGCAGCACGCGGCGGAGCGGGAGCGGCCGCGGATCGAGGCGCTCGAGGAGATGCAGCGCGAGATCGAGAGGCGCGACCTGATGCTCGAGGAGATGCGCCGCGAGCTGAAGGAGCTCCAGCAGGAGGTCCGCCGCCTGAAGCGCGAGCGCGCCGGCGTCCGGATCTGACGCCCGGATCTGACGCCCGAATCTGACGTCCGGCCCTGGCCGCCGACGCCACCCCCGCGCCCGGATCGGAGGTCTCCGACCCGGGCGCGGCGCGTCTCGGCCGGCTACGACTTCACGACGACGTGCCGCGCGACGAGCCACTTCCCGCTCTCGTGCCACCCGGAGATCCAGAGGAACGAGTCGGCCGGGTCCTTCCCCGGCCCCGCCTCCAGGAACTTCGTCCGGTCGAGCGCCAGCGCGGCCGGCCCCTCGACGTCCCGGTGGTCGGTGAACGCCCCGGACTGGTTCAGCAGGGAGACCTTCGCCGACTGGCTCGACGCGTGGAGCACGGCGATCAGCCGGCGGTGCGTCTCGACGTCGATCGGGACGGGGCCCTTGAGGTGGCTCGTGAAGTACGACCCCCGCCAGGTGAGGTCGGCGTCGAAGTGGACGATCTCCCCCGGCGCGCCGAGGAGGACCCGTCCCTCCTCCTTGTCGACGGCGACCGGGAACTCGGCGCCGTACCACGGCTCGCGCGGCGGGACCGTCTCCGTGCCCATGACCCAGATGCCGTCGACGTCGTCGTCGAGCAGCAGGGCGACGCCGGGACGGACGCCCGACTTGGTCTGGAACTCGCCGGAGACGTAGACGCGGCGGTCGCCGAGGAAGAGCTGGGCGTCGACGTCGTGCGCGTCGATCAGACCGTCGATCGCCGCGGTCGGGAAGGTCCACTCGACCTCCAGGTTGTTCCCGTCCGGCGACGTCTTCCAGTGCTCCAGCGTCTCCTCGAACAGGACGTAGTACCGGTGGTCGCCGCGGTTCGAGGCGCAGAC
>JAUIEL010000732.1 GCA_030428825.1 bacterium | reverse complement strand
TAAAGCCTCTGACCTCACAGATTTATTGAATGCCTTCGGCGAAGAGAACCTGCCGGCCAGCGGGCTTTCGCCCGAAGGGCTATAGGGCCTTTTGCCCGGGTATGTCAGGCATTGCTCCGGCCATACGGCAATCCACCATACGCGTTTAGAGCAGCTCCAATACCCGCTCCGGCGGACGGCCCACCACGGGTCGCGCGCGGCGGCGAACAGGCGTTCGTCCGCGCGTCCGTCGATCTGGAGGGCGAGCGCCTTCAGCGCCGCCACCCGGACCGACGGATCCTCGTCCTCGACGGCGTCCCGCAGGAGGGGGCCGGCGCGCGGGTCCTCGAGCTCGCCGAGCGACACGACCGCCGCCTCGCGCCGCCGCGGGTCGTCGTCGCCGAGGGCGCGCGCGAAGACGTCGAACGCGTCGCCGCGCCGGGCGAGGAGGACGCGACGGGCGCGCTCGCGGAGGAGCGGGTCGTCCCCCTCGAGGAACGCGCCGACCGGATCGGCCGGCGGAAAGCCGTCGTCCGCCGCGGCGAACGCCGCGAGCACGGCCGCCGCCGCGAGCGCGCCGATCATCGCTCGACGCCGTACCGCAGGAACGCCGGCCCGAGGTGTTGGAGGAGGTCGGTCGCGATGACCGAGAGCGGGCCGTGCGTCTCGCGCGCGAGGTCGCCGGCGAGCCCGTGGACCCGGACGGCGACGACCGCGGCGTCGAGCGGGTCGTCGAGCTGCGCGACGAGGGCGCCGAGGAGGCCGGCGAGGACGTCCCCGGTGCCGCCGGTCGCCATCGCCGGGTTGCCGGTGTCGTTGACGTACGTCCCGTCGCCGTCGGTGACGACCGTCCGGTGCCCCTTCAGGCAGACGACGGCGCCGAAGCGACGCGCGGCCGCCTCGGCGCGGGCGCGGCGTTCTTCGTCGCCGCGGGGCGCGTCCTGGCGGTCGAGGCGGGAGAGTTCGCCGGGGTGGGGAGTCAGCACGGTGGGGAACGAACGGGCGGCGACGGCGTCCGGTTCGTCGGAGATCGCGTTCAATCCGTCGGCGTCGAGAACGAGCGGCCGCTCGAGCCGGCGGACGAACGAGCGGACCAGCGCGACCGTGCCGTCCTCCTGCCCCAGCCCGGGGCCGACGACGACGACGTCGGCGGCCCCGGCGCGTTCGAGGAGCGGGTCGAGCGCGCGGCCGTCGAGGAAGCCGGCGGTCGATTCGGCGAGCGGGGCGTAGGTGGCGCACGGCGCGGCGGGGGCGACGCTGCCGAGGGCGGACCACGGGGTCGCGACGATCACCAGGCCGGCGCCGCCGCGGAGCGCGCCGTTCGCGGCGAGGACCGCCGCCCCGGGCATCGCGCGCGCGCCGGCGACGACGAGGACGCGGCCGTACGTCCCCTTGTGGGAGTCCGGGTCGCGGGGCGGGAGCGGCGGCGGGACGATCGAGCGGGGCATGGCCCAACGATAGTCGGTCGCCGGGCGGGTCAGCCGCCCGATTCGTCCGCGAGGACGACGCGGCGGCGCCCGACGACGGTCCCGACGCAGTTCTTCAGGTCGTCGTCCCGCCAGCGCGTGAGCCGGCCGCGCTCGGCGTCGGAGAGGAGGCCGAGGTGCTCGAGGACGGCGAGCAGGACCGGGGGGTAGGCGCGCATCGCGCCGTCCTCGATCTTGATCGCGATCCCGAGGCCTTCGTCGCGGACGCCGCAGCCGATCAGCCCCTCGGCGCCGATCTTCGCGACGAAGCGCCCCTCGCCGGCGGCCATCAGGTCGGTGTCGAACCGGTCGAGGCCGGCGACCATCTCCGGGTGGGCGGTCATGGCGTCGCGGGCGGTTCGGAGCGGGGCGGCCCAGTCGCCCGGCGCGGAGTCCGGATCGGCGAGGCGGCGGAAGCCGGTCGCGAGCGCGCGGAGCGGCAGCCGGAACGTCACCGCCGAGCAGCCGTCGGTCGCCTCGCCGGGCGCGTCGGCCGGGGCGCAGATCGCGGACACCGCTGCCGCCGCCGCGCGCTGCACCGGGCCGTCCGGGTCGAGGTAGCGGGCGGGATCGGCCTCGAGGACGCGGGCGAGGAGGAGCATGCCGGCGTGCTTCCCCGAGCAGTTGTTCCGGAGCGGGGACGGGGCCTCGCCGCGGCGGGCGAGCTCGCGGTCGACCTCCGGCGAGATCGGCGGGTGGGCGCCGCAGCGGAGGTCGCGCTCGTCGAAGCCTCCCCGGGCGAGGAGGGCGCGGGCGCGCTCGACGTGGCGGTCCTCGGAGTTGTGCGAGGCGCAGAGGAGCGCCACGTCGGCCTTCGAGAGGGCGTACGTCTCCGCGACGCCGGCCCTCAGCGCGGCGGCGGCCTGGAACGGTTTCGCGACCGAGCGGAGCCAGGTCTCCCGGTCGACGTCGCCGCGCGAGAGGACGACGTCCGAGGACGAGACGACGCAGACGATGCCGCGGTGGATCGCCTCGTCGGCGCCGCCGCGGTCGTGGACGAGGAGGATGGGGGAGGCGGTCAACGGCTATACTCCGAGGCCGCCCGTCCGCGGGCCGGCGCGGTCCGAGAAGAGCGTAGCGCAAGGAGCGGTCCCCCTTGGCGATGATCGAGATGGTGCTGTCGCGGATCCTGATCCGCGAGAACAACGACCAGCAGGTCATCTACCTCAAGGAGAAGGGGGGCGAGCGCGCCTTCCCGATCATCATCGGCGTCTTCGAGGCGGTCGAGATCAACCGGAAGATCACCGACGTCGAGACCCCCCGCCCGATGACGCACGACCTGGTCCGCAACGTCCTCGCCGGCCTCGACGCCACCCTCGAGCGCGTCGTCGTCGACGAGCTGAAGGACGCGACCTTCTACGCCAAGCTCCACGTCGAACGAGACGGCGAGACGGTCCGGATCGACTCGCGCCCCAGCGACGCGATCGCCCTCGCCGTCGCCGCCAAGTGCCCCATCTTCGTCGAGGAGAAGGTCCTCGACGACCTCGGAGGCAAACCGGACGAATAGACCAACGCGGAGGGGTGGCAGAGCGGTCGAATGCGACGGTCTTGAAAACCGTTGTCCCTCACGGGACCGGGGGTTCGAATCCCTCCCCCTCCGCCACTCTTCGGGTTCGCAAGGGGTCGCATGGAGTCGCAAGGCGTCGCACGGGGCCGCACGGGCGGCATTCGATCGACGCGGACGGCCGGGCGCGGGTCCGGGGGCGACGGGGCGTCCGGGGGTCGGGATCTCGCAAGGCGTCGCATAGGGTCGCAAGGCGTCGCGCAGCGTCTGCTATCGCTGGTGCTATCGGTGGGGAGCGATAGCGGTGGGGCTGAGAGCGGCGGGCGCGGTCCCAAGGTGCTGCGGGAGAGGAGGATCGGGGGGACCGGTGGCGTGGCGGCGGGTCGGGAGCGGCTCG
>JAUIEL010000030.1 GCA_030428825.1 bacterium | reverse complement strand
GGCTGACCCTGGAACGCCGAGTCGCCGGCGGTGTGGTCGCCGTGCGCGTGGGAGTGGACGACGACGAGCTCGATCGACGTCTTCCCGTTCGCGACCAGCCAGTCGGCGATGATCCCGTACACGGTGCTCGCCAGCGTCGGGCCGATGCTCCCCGCGCCGGTGTCCTCGAGCATCACCTTGGTGTCGCCGAAGATCAGGTAGAAGAACGGCGCCTCGTAGTGCGTGCAGAGCGACTGGCGGAGGATGTAGAAGTCGTCGTTGTACGCGTGGACCTGGATCTTCGGCTCGCTCGCGCACTGCGTGCCGTCGATCCACTGCGCCGGGAACGTCCCGGGCTCGGGCGTGTCGGCGGTCGTCCCCTTCCGCGCGTTCGACGCCGCGTAGCCGCCGGGGTTCGTCGGGTCGGTGATCCACCACTGCAGGTGGAGGTCGACGCCGAGCGCGACGCCGGCCGGGAAGACGGCGTCGAGGTCGACGGCGCCGTTCGCCGAGGTCATGATCGCCGGGGAGAGGACGTCGGGCGACGGGACGAGCGTGCCGCCGCCGAACGGGAGGCTCGCGTTCTGCGTCCCGACGACCAGGATCGCCGGCGTCTGCGCGAGCGCGCGCCGCAGCTCGACGCGGATCGGAGAGCCGGCGACGGGGAACCCCTGGACGTTCAGGATCGGCGGCCCGTTCGCGCCGGGGAGCGCCGCCCCGAGGTCGGTCCAGGCGCCGTCGTCGGCCCGCGCGGCGCCGGCCGCGAGGAGGGAGGAGAGCAGGAGCGGGACGAGGCGCATGAAGACCTCCGGCGTCGGACGGTCGGGCGGCGACGCCAGGGTACCGTCTTTCCGGTCGGCTGCGACTCGGCTCGATTCGCGGCACGGCGGGTGCTTGCCGTCGCGGCCCGTTCCAGCGGTCACCCGAGGAGACCCCATGCCGACCCCCGACGCGATCGACTGGTCCCTGCTCGTCGCCAACGGCGCGAAGCTCGTCGGCGCGTACCTGCTCGCCGTCCCGACGGCGTGGGACCGCGAGTCGAGGCACCGTCCGGCCGGGCTCCGCACGTTCCCGCTCGTCAGCATCGCCGCCTGCGGCTACGTGCTGGTCGGCCGCGACGTGTTCGGGACCGACGGCCAGGCGCTGGCGCGGATCGTCCAGGGGCTGATGACCGGCATCGGGTTCGTCGGCGGCGGGGCGATCGTGAAGTCGAAGGTCACCGTCGAGGGGACCGCCACCGCCTCCGGGATCTGGTGCACCGGCGCCATCGGCTGTTCGGTCGCGCTCGAGCGGTACGAGATCGCGCTCCTCCTGAGCGCGATCGTGTTCCTGACGTTCCGGTACGTCACCGAGCTCAAGTCGGCGGTTCCGTCGACGGACGCGGGGGGCGCCGATGACCGCTCGTCGTGACCTCCGGGTCCGCGTCCTCCTCCGCGCGGCGCGATCCGCGCGACCAGATCAGGAAGACGAGGCCGCCGATCGCGAACGGCACGAAGTAGTAGACGACCCGGAACGCGACGAGCGCGCCGAGGGTCTCCGGCCCGCTCGCGACCGCGAGGACCAGCGCCTCCAGCACGCCGAGGCCGCCGGGGACGTGGCTCAGGATCGAGGCGGCGTTCGCGGCGGCGTAGAACGAGGCGAACGCGACGAACCCGACGTCGACCGAGTCGCCGAGGAGGCGATACAGGATGCCCGCGACGAGCGCGAAGTTCAACGTCCCGAGGCCGAGCTGGAGGAGCGCGAACCGGCCCGAGGGGAGCGGGAGCTCGAACGAACGGAGTCGGAGCGGTCGTCGCACCCGCGCCGCCGCGACGAGGTGGCCGACCACGACGAGGAGGGCGAGGACGGCGAGCGGGACGACGACCTCGACGTCGAGACCGAGGAAGGCGGCGGTCCGCCCCGGCCCGGCCAGCGCGCCGGCGCCGGCGAGCGTCAGGAGGCCGACGGCGACGGTCGCCGCGCAGAAGAGGATCGCCCGCGCGACGTTCCCCTCGGAGACGCCGTACGCGGAGTAGACGCGATAGCGGAGCGTGCCGCTGCTGAGGACCGCGAGCCCGGCGACGTGCCCGACGGAGAGGGCGACGAACGACCCGAGCGCCGCCCGCGGCCACGGCAAGGGAACGCCCGTCGAGCGGAGCGCGGCGAAGTCGACGAACGTCAGCGTCAGGTAGCTCGCCGCGGCGAGTCCGGCCGCCGCGAGGAGGTGCGAGGCGGGGATGCCGGCCAGCGCGTCGCCGACCGCGTCGACGCCGTGCTCGCGCAGCGCGCGGACGACCAGGACGATCGCGCCGGCGAACACCGCCGCCGCGAACCACGGGAGGAACTTTCGTAAAACCGCCACCGCACCGTCCATCGGGCCTCGCTCTCCCCCGCGGCGAGCGCGGGGACGCCGGACCGCTCCGAATCGCCGTCTCGAGGCGATCCGCGGGGTCCGAGGCTGCGCGTGCGCCCGGCCGCGGGGCGGGAACCGAACCACATCGCGTGCCGTGCCCTGCGTCCGGCGCCGGACGTTGGCCCCCCGTTTGCACCGGGACCGCCACGTCCGTCCGATCCGCCAGGGGGTCCGCCTTGATCCGTCTCCCGACGTCCGCCGCGCCGCTCGCCCGCGAGGGGGAGAACTGTTGGAGGATCGTGCGCGCCGACCGCGTCGCCGGGCTGATCGACGGAGCGGCGTACTTCCCGCGCGTCCGGGACGCGTTGCGAAAGGCGCGTCGCACGATCCACATCGTCGGCTGGGACCTCGACACGCGCGTCGTCCTCCGTCGCGACGGCGTCGACGACGGTGCTCCGGTTCGCCTCGGCCCGCTCCTCCACCACCTCGTCGCGCGCCGCCGTGACCTGCGCGTCTACGTCCAGGTCTGGCACGCGCCCGCCGTCTTCTCGCTCGAGCGCGAGCGCTGGCGCGGCCTGAAGCTCCGCTGGCGCGGCCGCGGCCGCATCCGGTTCCGTCACGACAAGCGGCTGCCGGTGACGGCGTCACACCACGAGAAGATCGTCGTCGTCGACGACGAGGTGGCGTTCGTCGGAGGCCAGGACCTGACCGCGGGGCGGTACGACACGTCCCTCCACCTCCCCGACGACCCGCGGCGCGAGGACGAGGCGCGCGGGAGGTACGCGCCGTTCCACGAGATGCAGGTCGCCGTCTCCGGTCCGGCGGCGCGAGCGCTCGGGGAGCACGTGCGCGAACGGTGGCGCGCCGACGCGGGGCGCGAGCCGGTCCACCCCGGCCCCGTCGACGGCGACGCCTGGCCGGACGGGCTCGAGCCGGACTTCGAGGACGTGGACGTCTGCATCGCGCGGACCGCGGCCGCGTTCGGAGGGCGTCCCGAGGTGCGCGAGGTCGAGCGGTTGTTCCTCGACTCGATCGCGGCCGCGCGGCGGTGCATCTACGCCGAGAACCAGTACTTCACCTCGCCCGTGATCACGAACGCGCTCGCCCGGCGGCTGCGGGAGCCGGACGGACCGGAGGTCGTGCTGGTCCTCCGCCGTTCGTGCTCCGGCTGGCTGGAGGATCGGAGCATGCGCGTGCTCCGGGTCGAACGGCTGCGCCGGCTCGCGGCCGGGGACCTCCACGGGCGGCTGCGCGTGCTGCGACCGGTCCACGGCGAGCGGGAGATCCGCGTCCACGCGAAGGTGACGGTGATCGACGACCGGATGCTGCGGGTCGGCTCGGCGAACCTCACCGACCGATCGTTCGGGATGGACACCGAGTGCGACCTCGCGGTCCTCGCGTCGGAGGAGCGGCATCGCGACGGCGTGCTCGCGGTCCGGCACCGTCTCGTCGCCGAGCACCTCGGCGTCCGACCCGAGGAGGTCGTCCGCGCGGTCGACGACGCCGGGTCGCTCGGGGCGGCGATCGACGAGCTCCGGGGGCGATCCGGCGCGAAGACGCTCGTCGACTCGCTCGACGACGCCGAGCAGGAGATCGACAAGTTGCCGTCGGTCGACGCGCTCGCCGATCCGGCGCGGCCGCTCGCGCCGACCCGGCTGATCGAACGGCTCCTGCCGCAGATCCGCGCCGAGCGGAGGTCCGCCCGCCGGATGCTCCCGATGGCGGCGGTCCTCGCGGCGTTCCTCCTCGGCGTCGGGGTGCTCGCGTTCGGCGGGGACGACGGTCTCCTCGACCACGCGCGGCGGTTGGTCCTGGCGTTCGAGCTCCCGCGCGCCTCGATCGTCGTGCCCGCGGCGGTCGTGATCGGCTCGTTCCTGCTCGTCCCCCAGAGTCTGGTGATCGTCCTCGCCACCCTCCTCGTCGGCGCGACGCGCGGGGGGATCCTCGCCGCGGCGGGGTGCGTGGCGGCGGCGATCCTCGGCCACGCGCTCGGGCGGGCCGTCGGCCGGCGCGCGGTCCTCCGATTGACCGGCCTCGGCTCGAGGGTCGCCCTCCGGCGGCTCGAGGGCGGGGGCGTCGGCACGGTGGCGCTCGCCCGGCTCCTGCCGGTCGCTCCGTCGGTCGTGGTCAGCCTCCTCGCCGGGGCGGCACGCGTCCCGCCGGCGCGCTTCCTGGCCGGGACCGTGCTCGGGCTGGTGCCGAGCCTCGCCGCGTTCGCCCTCCTCGGCGCGCAGGCGCGGCGGCTCCTCCTCGACCCCGGCCCGCTCGCCGCGGCGCTCCTCGTCGCGACGGCGCTCGTGCCGGCGCTCGGGGTCGGGTGGGCGATGCGGCACGTCGAGCGGCACGTGCCGCCGCGGGAGCGGGCGTGACCCGGACGCTGACGGTCGCCACCTACAACGTCCACGGATTCCGCGCGCAGTTCGGCCGGCCCGATCCGCGCCGGACGGCGGAGGTCGTCCGGTCGCTCGACGCGGACGTCGTCGCCCTGCAGGAGATGACCGGGCTCGGGGTCGACCCGGGGCCGCGGTCGCTCCGGGTGCTCGACGCGCTGCCGGAGTACGACGGCGTCGTCGCCCCGACCCGCGAGGGACGCGGCGGGTTCGGGAACGCGCTCCTCACGCGTCACCCGGTCCGGGCGGCGGAGTGCGTCGATCTCTCGCGGCGGCGTCGCGAGCCGCGCGCCGCGCTCGACGTGCGGCTCGACGTCGGCGGCGTCGAGCTTCGGGTCGTGTCGACGCACCTCGGGCTGCGGCACGCCGAACGGCGGGCGCAGGTCGAGCGTCTGCTCGCGCACGTCGACGCCGAGCCGTCGCCGTTCCTGGTGGTGCTCGGGGACTTCAACGACTGGGTCCCCGGCGCGCCGGCGGTGGGGCGCCTGGAGCAACGGTTCGGCGTCTCGCCGCGGGTCGCCTCGTACCCGGCCTGGCGACCGTTCCTGGCGCTCGACCGGATCTGGGTCCACCCCGGGAGCGCGTTGCGGGAGGTGAGCGCGTGCCGCACCCGGCTCGCGCGGCGCGCCTCCGACCACCTCCCGGTCGTCGCGCGCGTGGCGTGCCCCGAGGCGGTCGATGCTCCGGCCTCCGCCCGCCGCGAGACGCCCGCCGGTCGCGCGTGAATCGTCTTCGGTCCGTGGCCGCGGAGCGCTCGCGGGACCCGGGCCTCGTTCCCGGCGCCGCCCCGTCCGCTCACACGCGGGCGTCGGCGCCGGAGGACGGCGCACGCAGCCGCGCGATCATCGCGATGCCCGCCGCGGGTCCGAGCGCGAGGACGGGGAACGCGTACCGCCACCCGACGGTCTCCGAGAGCTGCCCGACGAGCTGGATCGTCCCCATCGTCAGCAGGAACCCGAGCGACGTCTGGAGCGTGAGCGCGGTGCCGACGGCGTGCGACGGCGCGTGCTCGGTGACCAACGTCGAGAACTGGGCGGAGTCCGCGACCACGAAGAACCCCCACACGATCGTCACCGGGGCGACGACCCACCACGGCGCCCCGAACGCGAAGCCGACGACGAGGCAGCAGGCGCCGCTCACCGCCATCGCCTCGTTGACGAGCCGCTCGCGTCCGACGCGGTCCGCGCGCCGGCCTCCCCAGACGCAGCCGAGCGCGCCGACCGCGATCGTCGCCGTGGCGAGCGCGTCGGCGAGCCACGGCGGAGACGCCGCCGCGCCGCCCGGCCGCGCCGCGACGCTCGCGGCGAGGAAGACCGGGATCCAGATCCACATCGCGTAGAGCTCCCACATGTGACCGAGGTAGCCGCCGATCGCGAGCCGGGTCTCGCGGTGGCGCACGATCTCGCCGGCGAGGCCGAGGCGGAACGGCCGGCGGGGGAAGGCGTGCGGTCCGTCGCGGTAGGCGAAGAGGACCGTCAGGGCCGCGATCGACGCGAGCGCGGAGGGCACGAGCACCAGCGGGACGAGGCGCTCCCCGAACACGGTCCGCACGAGGTACGGCGTCGCCTTGCCGAGGGAGATCGAGCCGACGAGGATGCCGATCGCGAGGCCGCGGTCGGCCCGGAACCACGTCGCGACCATCTTCATCGCCGGCGGGTAGACGCCGGCGAGGGACGCGCCGGTCAGGAACCGCGTCGCGACGGCCGACCCGTACGAGTCGCACAGGAGGAGCGCGGCGTTCGCCGCCGCGCCGATCGCCGCGGAGGCCGCGAAGTAGACGCGCGTGGGGACCAGGTCGGCGAGGTTCAGGATCGCCGCGAGCGCGGTGCCGACGACGAACCCGAGCTGGACCGCGCCGGTGAGGCCGCCGATCCGCTGCGTGTCGAGCGCGAGCGTCTCGGGGAGGAACGGCGCGGCCGCGCCGCCGGAGAACCAGAGCGTGATGCCGAACAGCTCGGCCGCGGCGAGGAGGACGAGCATCCGCGCGCGGGACGGGTGTTCGGCGGCGGGAGGCGCGGCGGTCGTCAATGGTTCAGCGAGGCGATCGCGGCGGTCACGCCGTCGAGGGTCAGCGGATGCATCCGCCCCTCGAACGCGTCGACGACGATCCCGACGGAGTGCGTGTACGCCCAGTAGTCCTCGCGCACCGGGTTGAGCCAGACGTGGTGCGGGTAGCGCCGGCGGAGGCGCTCCAGCCAGACGAGCCCCGGCTCGTCGTTCTCGTGCTCGACCGATCCGAACGGGTGGACGAGCTCGTACGGGCTCATGGAGGCGTCGCCGACGAACACGACGCGGTACTCCGGTCCGTACGTGTTCATCAGCTCGGTCGTCGGCGTCGTCTCGTCCCACCGGCGGCGGTTGTCGCGCCAGACCCGCTCGTAGACGCAGTTGTGGAAGTAGTACGTCTCGAGGTGCTTGAACTCGGCGCGCGCGGCGCCGAACAGCTCCTCCACCTCGCGCACGTGGACGTCCATCGAGCCGCCGACGTCGAGGAGGAGGAGGACGCGCGCCGCGTTGTGTCGTTCGGGGACGAACCGGAGGTCGAGGTGGCCGGCGTTCCGCGCGGTGGCGGAGATCGTGCCGTCGAGGTCCAGCTCCTCCTCGGCCCCCTCGCGGGCGAACCGACGCAGCCGCCGGAGCGCCATCTTCAGGTTCCTCGGCCCGAGCTCCGCGTCGCCGTCGAGGTTCCGGAACTCGCGCCGGTCCCAGACCTTCACCGCCCGCCGCAGCCGCGACCCGTCCTGCCCGATGCGGACCCCGGCCGGGTTCGATCCGTACGCGCCGAACGGCGAGGTGCCGCCGGTGCCGATCCACTTCGAGCCGCCCTGGTGCCGCTCCTTCTGCTCGGCGAGCCGCTTCTTCAGCGTCTCCATCAGCTCCTCGAACCCGAGCGCCTCGAGCTTCGCGAGCTCCTCCGCGGTCAGCAGCCGTTCGGCGAGCTTCCGGAGCCACTCCACCGGGATCTCCCGCGGCGCGACGCCCTCCGCCGTGACCGCGCGGCCGAACGTGGCGCCGAACACGACGTCGAACCGGTCGAAGTGCCGCTCGTCCTTCACCAGCGCGGTCCGCGCGAGGTGGTACAGCCCGTCGATCGAGAAGACCGGCTCGCCCGCCGCGAGCACCCGCAGGAACGAGAGGTACTCGGTGAGGGAGACCGGGATCCCGACCTCGCGGAGCTTCAGGAAGAACGCCAGGAACAAGGGACGCTCCGTGCGCGCGGTTCAGGGACAGAAGGTGACCGCGAGGGCGTCGGACCCCTGCACGTTGCCGCCGAAGCCGGGATCGCGGACCGCGTACTGGTAGTGCATCGTCACTCCGGAGAGCGAGGGCGGGATGGCGATCGGGACCGACGCGACCCCCGCCCCGTTCGTCGAGGTGTAGGTCCGGAAGAAGCTCGGGCCCGCGACCAGGATCGTCCCCCACGGCTGCACGTTCGATCCCGGGGAGAGGCCGGAGAAGAGGACGCAGAAGCTGTTCGGGTTCCCCCCGGTCAGGTCGACCGAGAACGACGGGTTGCCGACCGACGGGGAGCCGCCGGACGCGGCGATGACCGCCGGGCTCCCCGAGGAGCCGACCTCCGGCGTGCCGTACGCGACGATCGTCCCGCACGAGAGGGTGTCGATCGCCGCCCGCAGGTCGGGGAGCGGGCCGATGTGTCCGCCGCTCCCCTGCGGGACGCCCGTGTCGATCAGGAGCTGGCGCAGGGCGGACGGCGGGAGCGGCGCGCCGGTCCGGTCGACCGAGACGTCCTGGAGCGCCGCGCAGGCCGACGCGACGAGCGGTGACGCGCTGCTGGTCCCCGAGAAGGCGGACGTGTACCGCTGGTTCTTGTCGCCGCCGTACGAGGCGAAGCCGCCGTATCCGAGCGTGAAGACCGACTGGCCCCACCCCTGCACGTTCACGCGCGAGCCGTAGGTGCTGAACCCGAGCTTCGAGTGGGACGTGTTCGCGGACCCGGCGCCGACGACGATCGCGCCGCTGTCGCCCCAGCTCGCGTAGGTCGAGTACGTCCCGGAGTCGAGGTTCTGGTTCCCGTTCCCGGCCGCGGCGACCACGACGACGCCGGCCGCGGTCCCGACCTTGGTGATCGCGTGGATCGAGAACGTCAGCTCGGCCGGACCGTAGTCCGAACCGAACGCGACGGTCTGCATCTCGAGCAGGACCACGTCCCCCGCGCTCGACTGTTGGATGGCGTTCGTCACCGCGGCGACGCGCCGGAAGCCCCCCTGGAGCGTCCACTCGGGGAACGTGAAGACGGTCGCGTCCTTCGCCAGCCCGGTGCAGCCGTAGCCGTTCTCGACCGCGGACGTCTCGCCGAGGACCGCGGTCCCGTGCGAGTCCCACCCGTTCGAGACGGTCGTCGGGTGGGGGGTCTGGCCGGGCTCGAGGTGGAGGGGGATGTCGACGAGGTCCTCGTGGTTCGCGTTCCAGTTGTACTCGCAGTCGGAGAGGCGGACCCCGGCTCCGGTCGCGCCCTGCGTCCAGGCGTACGTGAAGTCGAGGCCGGGATCCGGGCCGTGGTACGTCTGGTTCGGGAACAGGTTCGGGGTCGGCGGCGCGAAGTCTCCCGGCGGCGGCGCGCCGAGCGTCGCGAGCTGGGCGAACTCGACGATCGGCAGCGCGAGGAGCGCGTTCCCGATCTCCTCCAGGGCGACCGCGTCGATCTCGGGCGCGGAGACGCGGACGAACCCCCGCAGATCCGGCTGCGCGACGCCGGAGCGCCCGGCGGCCCGCGCCTCGAGGGACGCCGCCTGCTCTTCGGTCAGGTCGTTCAGCGGCGTGAAGCGGAGCTCCCGCGCGGCGGCGAGCGCGCGCAGGCCGGAGAGGTCCGCGTCGGCGCGCGACTTGACCCCGCCGTCGGGCGCGGCCCGGACGCGCGCGTCGTCGACGAACTTCACCTGCAGCTCGAACCCGCGGCCGAACCCCGCGTCCCGCGCCGGCAGCGGGGACGCCTTCACCGGGACCTTCGCCGGGACCTCGCGCGGTTCGAGGTCCCGGGCGAGGGTGGAAGGGGAGAGGAGCGAGAGGGCGAGGAGGGAGAGGGGGGCGTGGAGACGCAAGAGGGACCTCGGGGGGCATCGGAGCGCGCGGCAGGTGCGCGGGGCTCGGGCGTGGATTCAGTGTAGCAGCCTCGCCCTCGCGGCTCGCGGAGCGCGCGGCTCCCGCGCCGGTCCGTCCCGCGTCAGTTCGTCCCGCGCGGCCCTCGCCGGCCGAACGCCCGCCGGAGGAGGTCGACGTCCTGCTCGTTCTTCAGGAGCGCGCCGAACAGCGGCGGGAGTGGATCGGCCGCCGCGCGCAGCGCGCGCGTCGCCTCCTCTTCCTGGGAGAGGAGCTGGATCCAGTCGAGGAACTCCGAAGTCGACGGCTTCTTCTTCAGGCCGGGGACCTCGCGGACGTCGTAGAAGACGCCGAGCGCCTCCTCGAGCAGCTTCTCCTCGAGCCCGGGGAAGTGGACGTCGACGATGCGGATCATCGTCTCGGGGTCGGGGAAGCGGATGAAGTGGAAGAAGCAGCGGCGCAGGAACGCGTCGGGGAGCTCCTTCTCGTTGTTCGACGTGATCAGCACGACGGGGCGCGTCCGCGCGGCGACCGTCTCCTTCGTCTCGTGGACGAAGAACTCCATCCGGTCGAGCTCCTGGAGGAGGTCGTTCGGGAACTCGATGTCCGCCTTGTCGATCTCGTCGATCAGGAGGACCGCGCCGCCCTCCGTCTCGAACGCCTCCCACAGCCGCCCCTTGTGGATGTAGTTCCGGATGTCGTGGACGCGGTCGTCGCCGAGCTGCGAGTCGCGGAGACGAGCCACGGCGTCGTACTCGTACAGGCCGTGGCGCGCCTTCGTGGTCGACTTGACGTGCCAGGTGAAGAGCGGCTTCCCGAGCGCCTTGGCGATCTCCTCGGCGAGGACGGTCTTGCCGGTCCCCGGCTCGCCCTTCACGAGGAGCGGGCGGCGGAGCCGGACCGAGGCGTTCACCGCGACCATCAGGTCCTCGGTGGCGACGTAGCGCTCGGTCCCTTCGAAGCGGGGGGTCGGTTCCATCCCCGGAGTGTAGAACACTCGACCGCCCCGTCCGCGCCGCCGCCGGCAGGAGTTCGAGATGGTCCCGATCCGACGCGCCGTCCCGTACCGCACCGTCCGCCCGCTCGACGAGCACGTCCGCTTCCACGTCGACGCGCTCGGCTTCGAGGTCGTCGAGTCGCTCGCCGTCGACGGCGTCCCGTTCTGGGTCGCCCTGCGGAACGGCGAGGCGCGGCTGATGCTGTCCGACCGCCCGGTGCACTCCCGCGAGCGGCTGACGTGGCTCTACGTCGACGACGTCGAGGCGGCGTTCTCGGAGTTCGTCGCGGCCGGTTTCCTTCCGCTCTCCGAGCCGGCCGACCAGCCGCACGGGACGCGCGAGTTCTCGTGCGCCGACCCGTCGGGAGAAGTGTACGTGGTGGCCGAGCCGCGCTGACTCTCGGCGGCCGCGCCGGCGGGGGTCACGTCCCGCGCGTCAGCTCGCGGTGGAGCCACGCGCGGGCGACCCGCCAGTCGTCCTTCACGGTGGTGACCGAGACGGTCAGCACGTCCGCGATCTCCTCCAGGGTGAGCCCGACGAGGAACCGCAGCTCGACGATCTTCCGCTGTCGTTCGGACCGTTCGCCGAGCCGCTCGAGCGCGTCGTCCAGCGCGACCAGGTCGAGCTCGTCCGTCCCGCGGCCCTCGCCCCCGGCGGCGGCGGCGGCGAGCGTGACGGCGTTCCACCCCGCCCCCCGCTTGGCGCTCCGCCGGGCGCGGGCGTGATCGGTGAGGAGCTGCCGCATCGCGCGGGCCGCGACCGCGAAGAAGTGCTTGCGGTCGTTCCAGCCCGCCGCGTCGGAGTCGAGGAGCCTCACGCACGCCTCGTGGACGAGCGCGGTCGGCTGGAGCGTGTGGCGGTCGGGCTGGTGACGGAAGAGGTTGTCCGCGATCGCGCGGAGCTCACCGTACACGACGGCGAGGAGCGCGCTCCCCGCCTCCGAGGCGCCGCCGCGCATCTCGCCCAGCAGGCGCGTCACCTCTCCGACGGGACGTGGGTCCAAGGCTCCTCCGGGCTCGCTTCGGCCGGCCGCGCCAAGAGTCTACGCCGGTCCCGCCCGTGGAGCGGCCCCGTCCCCGAGCCGTCCGAGCGGAAGTCGTCCGGAATCCCCCGCCCCCTCCGGCGCCGCTTCCCGTTCTCCCGGCACCCGCGGCGCGAACGGCGTCGCGATCCGTGCTCGAAAGGACCGCACCATGTCCGCCTCCACCCGACACTCTCGCCTTCTCCTCGTCGTCTGGGCCGTCGCCGCGCCCGCCGCCGCCGCCCAGGAGACGTCCCTCGTCAGTCGACTCCCCGACGGAGCGCCGGGGAACGCCCTGTCGAGGCGCGCCGTCCTCTCGGCGGACGGTCGGTTCGCGGCGTTCGAGAGCGACGCGTCCGACCTCGTCCCGAACGACACGAACGGCGTCCGCGACGTCCTCGTCCGGGACCTCCAGACCGGCGTGATCACCAGGGTCAGCGTCGCCGGCGACGGGAGCGAGGCGGACCAGCCGTCCTCCTACGCGTCGATCTCCGCCGACGGCCGCCACGTCGCGTTCCAGTCGAACGCGTCGAACCTCTCCGCGAACGACTTCAACCACACGACCGACGTCTTCGTGCACGACCGGCAGACCGGGACGACCGAGCGCGTCTCGCGCCTCCCGGACGGGTCCGCTCCGAACTCGGCGAGCTCGGCCCCCGTCCTCTCGGGGGACGGGCGGTTCGTCTCGTTCCTCTCCGGCTCGAACCAGCTCGTCGCGGGGGACGTGAACGGCGCCTTCGACGTCTTCGTGTTCGACCGGCAGACCGGCGTCACCGTGCGGGCGAGCGTGAACGACGCCGGCGTCGGCGGGGACAAGGCGAGCTCCCTCAGCGCGATCTCGGCCGACGGGGGCGTCGTGGCGTTCGTCAGCTCGGCGACGAACCTCGTCCCGAACGACCAGAACGGCCTCCCCGACGTCTTCGTGCGCGACCTGGTCGCGGGGACGACGACCCGCGCGAGCGTCGGGCCGGGCGGCGTCGAGGCGGACGACTTCTCCGGTTCGCCGAGCATCTCGGCGGACGGCCGCCTGGTGGCGTTCGACTCGTGGGCGACGAACCTCGACCCCGCGGCGACGACCATCGAGCTGCGCGTCTACGTCCGCGACCTCGCCGCGGGGACGACCCGCGCCGTGAGCGTCCCTCCCGGAGGATCGTTCGCGCCCGGAGCGAGCGCGCGTCCGTCGCTCTCCGCGTCCGGGCGGTACGTCGCGTACGAGACGCGGGTCGGCGCCCTCCTCCCCGCGCCGTCGAGCGTGTCCCAGGTCGTGCGGACCGACCTCCTGACCGGCGAGCACACCCTGGTCAGCCGGGACGAGTCGGGCGCGACGCCGAGCACCGAGAGCGACGTGACGTCGCACGGCGCGATCTCCGCGGACGGGCGGTTCGTCGTGTTCGACAACGGCGGGGGCCTGGCCGCCGCGGACACGAACGGCGTCGCCGACGTCTACCTCCGCGACACCGGCTGCTCCGTCGCGTTCGAGGCGATCGGGACCGGCCTCGCCGGGACCGGGGGGCTCGTCCCGTCGCTCTCCGGGAACGCCGGCGCGTGCGACGACGTGGCGTCGGTGACGCTCTCGAACGCGCTCGGCGCGGCGCCGACGCTCCTCTGGATCGGGCTCGGCGAGGCGAGCCAGGCGGCGCTCGGCGGGACGCTCGTCGTGGACCTCGGGGCTCCGCACGCCATCGTCCCGATCTCGATCTCCGGACCGGCGGGCGCGGCCGGGGCCGGCACGTACACCACCCACGGCGTCGACGCCTCGAGCGCGTTCGGCGTCCCGCTCTTCCTCCAGGCGACCGTCGGCGACCCGGGGGCGCCGTTCGGGGTGGCGTTCTCGAACGGGCTGCGCGCCGCGATCGAGTAGGTCGGCGAAGGGGGCGGCCGAGGGCGGCGACCGCGGACGAGGACGCCATCGGCGAACGGCGGCGCGATGTCGAGTCGGTGGAGCACCGACAGCCACCGGTCGTTTCCGTTATCCTCCCCGGAAGCCCCGCGGGGGGCCTCCCCGGCCCCCCGCGACCCTTCATCCCGACTCCGTACCCAGGGAGCTCTTCATGCGCCTTCCGCTCCTCGTCTCGTCCCTCCTCGCGCTCGCCGGCTCGGCCGACGCCGCGGCCCCGGACCTCCGCGCCGCGATCCGGGCCGCCCTCGACGTCTCCGAGTTCACCTTGCAGTCGCTCGACGTCCCCGACGCTCCGGTCGCGGACGACGCGATCCGCGTCGACCTCGCCGGCCGCGAGGCGTGGCTGGTCCTCGAACCGACGACCGTCCGCGCCGACGCCTTCCGGCTGATGATCGACGACGGGAGCGGCCCGATCGAGGTGGCGCCGCCGCCCCGCGCGACGTGGAAGGGGGACGTGCTGTTCCCGACCTCTTCGGCGTTCGTCTCCGGGACGTTCCGCGCGTCGGTGCGGGACGGAGGGCTCCGCGCGCTCGTCCGGCTCGACGACGGGACGACGCACGGGATCCAGCCGCTGACCGACGTCGACCCCGGCGCGACGCGCGGCGCGCACGTCGTGTTCGACGCCGCCGACACCCACGAGCTCGGCGGGACGTGCGGGCTCGACGCGCTGGAGGTGCGCTCGGGCGACGAGGTGACCGCCTCGATCCCCGGCGGCCCGCAGTTCGTCGCCACCGGCCTGAACGTCTGCGAGATCGCGATCGAGGCGGACTTCCCGTTCTACGGTCAGAACGGGAGCGACGTCGCGGCGACCGTGTACGACGTGGAGAACGTGATGAACGCGGTCTCGGGGATCTACGAGCCGGACGTCGGCCTGACCTTCGAGGTCACGTCGATCCTCGTGCGGACGTCGTCCGATCCGTACACCACCTCGAACTCCGGCGGCCTGCTCGACCAGTTCCGCGCGGAGTGGATCAACAACCAGACCGCGCACAAGCGGGACGTCGCGCACCTGTTCACCGGCCGGAACCTCAGCGGCAGCGTCATCGGCGTCGCCTGGCTCAGCTCGATCTGCAACGGGCTCGCCTACGGCCTCTCGCAGTCGAAGTTCACCGGCAACTTCGCGGCGCGGACCGGACTGACCGCGCACGAGCTCGGCCACAACTGGGGGTCGGACCACTGCTCCGGGAGCGACTGCCGCATCATGTGCCCGGGGATCGGCGGCTGCAGCGGGGACGTCTCGAAGTTCGGACAGTTCGCGAAGAACTCGATCCTGTCGTACAAGGCGACGAAGACGCTCTGCGCGACCCCGCTCCCCGACCC
This sequence comes from bacterium, assembly GCA_030428825.1. Classification (GTDB taxonomy): domain Bacteria; phylum Planctomycetota; class B15-G4; order B15-G4; family JADJEK01; genus JAUIEL01. Next base: position 6,204 of record JAUIEL010000030.1, on the reverse strand, counting down.
GCTGGCGCTCGGCTTCTTCGACGACTTCCCGGCGACGTCGGTCGACTCCGCGACCTGGACCCACGTGAAGAAGGCGCTCTCCGTGGTCTCGGGGGACAACGAGCCGAGCCCGCCGTACTCGCTCCAGCTCCGTTCGTTCGGCGCCGGCGCGTTCGACCAGGCGGAGATCCGGACCAACTTCATCCTCGCCGCCGGCGCGCCGTCGGTCGTCGTCCGGTATTCGACGGAGCACATCCGGGCCGAGGCGGGCGACGAGCTGGTGGTGGACTTCCGGGACGCGAACCTGACCTGGGTCGAGGTGACGCGGCACACGTCGGACGGGATCGACCAGACGCAGTTCGACGAGCACGTGCTCGTCCTCCCGCCGGCCGCCGCGCACGACGGACTGCGCCTCCGGTTCCGGGTCGAGGGGGACGACGTGAACGACGCGTGGTACGTCGACGACGTCTTCGTCGGGACGTGCGGCGGGGTCGAGGCGTACGGCGCGGGCGAGCTCGGGTCGACCGGGCAGGTCGCGACGATCGGCGTCGGGCCGGGGCTCCCCGCGGTCGGAGGGAACCTCACCCTGACCCTGACCGGCGGGAACCCGAACTCGTTCACGGTGCTGTTCGCCGGGCAGTCCGAGGGGAGCAACGTGCAGCCGTGGGGGACGATCCTCGTCGCCGGGCCGGACTTCACGCGCACGATCACGTCGACCGACGCGAGCGGAGCGGCCTCGGTCGCCTTCCCGCTCCTCCCCGCGATGGCGAACCTGACGTACCACTTCCAGTACGCGGTGCGCGACCCGGGCTTCGGCGGCAACATCCAGGCCTCGGGCGGCGTGCGCGTCACCGTCTGCCCCTGACGACCGCGGGCGCGCGCGGCCTTCCGCGTTCGCATCGACGATCGACCGCGCCGCCCGCGTCCCGCCGGCGGCGCGGTCTCGCGTCTCCGCGCGAGCCGTGGGCACGGAGGTTGCGCCCGTTCCGTGCCGGCCCGCCCCGCTCCTCGGTCGGGCGGGCGACGACCGGGCCCGTGACCGCGCTTTCGGTGGGAGGTCCCCGGTCGCTCCGTCGGAGTCGAACGAGGGAACGAGGGAGGTGGATGATGTGTCTCGCGATGTCGACACGGGCGCTCGTCGTCGCGGTCGGGCTGACCGGCGTCGCGGCGGGGCAGAGCCTGATCGCCGAGTTCGAGGGGACCGCGATCGGGGACGGTTTCGGCGTGGCGGTCGCCGGGATCGGCGACGTCGACGGAGACGGGTTCGACGACGTCGTGGTCGGCGCGTTCCAGGAGGACGCGAACGGCCACGACGCGGGGACCGTCCGCGTCGTCTCGGGGCGCACCGGCGAGACCCTGGTCCTGGTCGCCGGCGACGGAGCGGGCGCCGGGCTCGGTCGGTTCGTCGCACGGACGGGCGACGTCGACGGGGACGGCTTCCCGGACCTCGTGACCTCCACGACGACCGACCTGCGCGTCCTCTCCGGGGTCGACGGGTCGCTGATCCACCTCGTCCCGACCGCGAGCCGGCCGCGGGTGTCCGGCGCGGGGGACATGAACGCCGACGGGTTCGCGGACGTGGCGTTCACGCTCCCTCCGACCGCCGGCGGAGCGACGGTCGTCTCCGGCGCGACCGGGGCGAAGGGGACGTTCCCGGGCCTCGCGTTCGGGATCGCCGGACCGGGGGACCTCGACGGGGACGGGCACGACGACCTCGCGGTCGGCTTCCCGGACGTCGTCGGGACGCCGGGTCGGATCGACGTCTTCTCCGGCGCGACCGGTCAGGTCGTCCGACAGGTCGTCGAGGCCGAGGGGGAGACGGTCGGATACCAGGTGGCCGGCGCGGGAGACGTCGACGCCGACGGCACGCCCGACCTCCTCCTCTCCCTGGGGACGGAGCGGGTCGCGGTCCGCTCCGGCGTCGACGCGGCGCTCCTGCACGTCCTCGACGGCGACCCGGGGCTCGGCATGTTCGGCGACGCGCTCGACGGCGCGGGAGACCTCGACGGGGACGGTCGCGACGACGTGATCGTCGGGGCGCCGGGGCTCTTCCTCGGGTTCCCCGGGTACGCGCGGGCGTACTCCGGCGCCGACGGGTCGGTCCTGTTCGATCTCGAGGGGAGCGGCGGGCCGGCGAACGGCGACGCGCTCGGGGCCGCGGTCGCGCGCGTCGGGGACGTGAACGGGGACGGCCTCGCCGACGTCGCGGTCGGCGCGCCGCAGTCCCCGCTCTCGAACCCCGTCGGCCCCGGCTTCGTGCGGGTCGTGTCGCACTGCGCGGGGGGCGTGGTCGACGTCCACGGGGACGGTTGCCCCGGCTCGTCCGGGTACGTGCCGGAGCTGCGCGTCCTCGGATGCCCGCTCGCCGAGGCCGAGGTGGAGGTGACGGTCCGGAAGGCGCTCGGACTCTCGGCCGCGCTCGTCTTCGTCGGTCACGCGTCTCCGGGCACGCCGCTGTGGGGGACGTGCACCCTTCACGTCGACGCGCTGACCGGCGTCGTGCTCCAGCTCCCGCTCTCGCCCGGCGGGCCCGGTCACGGCGAGGCGAGCGTCTCCGTGACCGTGCCGTCCGAGGCGCCGGCGGGGCCGTTCCACCTGCAGGGGTTCGTGTTCGATCCCGCGGCGGCGGGCGGGGTGGCGGTGACGAACGGAGTGGTCGTCGCGATCCCCTGACGGCGCGCGCGGCGGAGAGCGACCGGTCGGTCAAGGTCGCGTGAAGGCGGCGTCAGGCGTCGGCGGGGGGGCTCGTCGGGGCGCCCGGCGCCTCGCGCGCGAGGATACGATCCGCCGGTCCTTCCCCGGTCCGGAGATCTTCCCGTGAGCGCCGTCCCGTCCCCGATCCCGTCCGTCACCATCGTCATCGAGTGGGAGAACGCCATCGACGTCGAGGACCGGTGGACGCTGAAGGCGATGGCCGGACTCCAGGCGGAGCTCGAGCGCGAGCGGGCCTCCCTGGCGGAGCCGCCGCGCGTGATGGTCCTGTTCGACGAGCGGGCGGTGCGCGAGGAGACGATCCGCGGCGCGCTCGCGAAGGTCGCGCCACGGCTCGGCGAGCTCGCGCGCGTGGAACTCGTCCCGACGCCGGGGCTGACGTACTACCGCCTGAAGAACCACGGGATCGCGCGCGCCGACACCGAGCTGAGCGTCATGCTCGACAGCGACGCCCGGCCGCTCCCCGGATGGCTGCGCGGCCTGACCGCGCCGTTCGAGGACCCGGAGGTCGTCGCGGTCGGCGGGTTCACGACCCTCGGCTACGAGACGGTCGTCGACAAGGCGATGGCGCTCTCGTGGATCTTCGACCTCCCGAGCGAGCTCGACCGGTCGGCGCGCCGGATGAAGATCAACGCCAACAACTGCGCCGTCCGGACGGAGTGGTTCAACGCCCACCCGTTCCCCGATCTCCCGGCGTTCAAGAAGCAGTGTGGCTTCTGGCTGCGCGACCTCGTCGCGCGGGGCTTCAAGTGGGTTCGGACCGTCGACGCGCGGACGCTGCACGCCCCGCACCCCGGACTCCGGTTCCTCGCCTGGCGCGCGTGGACCGCCGGGCTCGACCGCGACTATCAGGTCGCGCAGACCGTCGCGCCGTCACGCCTCGGCCGGATCGGCCGTTCGTTCTCTCTCTGGGGGAAGAAGCTCCGTCGCTCGACGAAGCGGGTGATCGGGAAGAGGCGCGAGGTGGAGCTGCCGCTCTGGCAGGTCCCGGCCGCGCTGCTGGTCGCCAACGGCTACTTCACGGTGCTGTTCGTCGGCCAGCTCGCGAGCGCCCTGACCCGAAGCTTCGCGCCGCTCCCGGAGCTCGCGACGGCCGAGTAGGAGGAGCCGGCCGAGGTCGCGCGCGCCGAAGTGGCGCCCGAGCTTCCACGTGTCGGTCGCGAGGGCCGAGAGCCGTCCCCCTCGCGCGAGACGACCGAGGTGGCGCGCGACGTCGCGGGCGAGGCCGGTTCGGAAGCGCGGCACGGCGGCGTAGTCCGGGTGGCGCGCGCAGAGGTCGAGGGTCGCGTCGACGTAGGTGTCGCGGGTCGACGAGATGGCGTCGTCGGTCCAGTGTTTCGTCCAGAGGACGGCGCCGGTCGACGAGCAGCGGTGGCGTTCCGCGAGCCGCAGCAGCAGGTCCATGTCCTGCCGTCGCCGCAGGGTCTCGTCGAACCCGCCGACCGCGAGGAGCGCGCGGCGCCGCACGCTCAGGGCGGGGGTCGCCTTGAACAGCCGCCGGTCGAACACGCGCTCGCGGAAGTCGTCGCGGTCGACGAGGTCGGGGTTCCGCCGGACCTTCCTCCGTTCGACCCGCCCGTCCCGGAACCGGACCTTCTCGAACGAGTCGACGAGGACGTCGACCGACGGGTGCGCGCGGAAGTGTTCCACCACCGCGCCGACCTTCCCGGGGAGGTAGGCGTCGTCGCTGTCGAGGAAGCAGACGATCTCCCCCCGCGCCGTCGCGATCCCGCAGTTCCGGGCCCGGTTCCCGCCCTGGTTCCGGCCGAGCCGGACGACGACGACCCGGGGGTCCTCGATCCGCTCGAGCAGCGCCGCCGTCCCGTCGGTCGAGCCGTCGTCGACGACCACCAGCTCGAGGTCGGCGAACTCCTGGTCGAGCACGCTCCGGACGGCGCGCTCGAGCGTGCGCGCGCGGTCGTACGTCGGCAGGACGACCGACACGACCGGCGTCCCCTCGGGGAGATCGACCATCAGGACTCCTCCGCCGAAGGGCGCGCGGGTTCGCGCCGGGACGCGGGGAGGAGGTCGATCAACGCGTCGGCGGCGACGTCGGTCATGGAGCGGACGCCGTCCCACGCCACGTGGCGCCCGAAGAACGCGCCGCAGCGACGGCGGTAGTCGCCGACCCACGTCAGCGCCTCCGCGAGCGCGTCCCGGAACTCCTCGCCGGACGTCGTCACGCGGAACGCCCCCAACGGCTCGTCGAACGACGGGCTCTCCTTCGGCGACAGCGGGAGCGCGCGGTGGCAGACGACGGGGACGCCGAGCGCCATCGCCTCGAGGAGGACGCCGCTCGGCGGACTGACGGCGACCGTGCCGCGCGCCAGCAGGTCCTTGAACGGCGCGCGGGAGATCGGCCACCGCCCGAGCTTCCCCTCGTCGCGCGGGTGACGGCTGACGACGAGGTCGACGTCGAGGTCGCGGCAGGCGCGGCCGGTCGTCTCGAGCCACTCGTCCCGGAGCTCCACCGCCCGCTTCCGTCCGCCGTGGTGCTTCCCGCGCGTCTTCGAGTTCAGGACGACGAGCGGGCGGTCGGGGAAGCGGGGTTCGCGGGTGACGAGTTCGTCGAGCTCGGGGAAGCCGACCGCGCGGATGCCGGATCGCCCGAGCGTCTCCTCGATGTAGCGGCCGGCGGCGAGGACGTGGTCGACCTTCCGGTAGTGGTCTCGCCCCTCCGCGAGGTTCAGGACGAGGTTCGTCAGGCCGACGGTCACGACGTCCGACCGGCGCGCGAGCTCGACCAGGCGCGAGGTCACCGCGCCGACGTCGTTCATCACCACGAGGACGTCCGGCGGCCGTTCGCCGGCGAGGAACCCCCGCAGGCCGACCGCGTCGAGCGGTTCGCGGGCGAGGGTCTCGGCGGCGTCCCCGCGCGTCGTGAACTCGTGGCAGGAGACGAGCGTGACGTCGTATCCCCGCGCCTCCAGCCGGCGGGCGACGCGCGCGAGGTTGACGAGCTGGCGGGCGTACGGCGTCGCGAACGCGAAGTGGACCCTCCGCGTGTCGATCGCCGCGGCGGCGCCGATCCGCTCGGGGAACGAGGGGAGCGGTTCGGCGGTCTTCTCGCGTCCGAGCAGGCGCTTCAGGAGGTTCGCCATCGACCGGTCACTCCGCGAGGGCTTCGGCGAGGGGGGCGCGCGTCTCGACGTCGCGCTCCAAGAGGGCGAGGCCGTCGCGGGTCGCGGCGAGCAGGCCCGAGCGTTCGGCGGCGGAGAGCGGCGTCCGCCCGGTCCCGAGCGCGGAGACGAGCCGGCCGGCGTGACGGTTCAGCGACCGGAGCCGCTTCTCGATCTTGTGGGGCGCGCCGTCGGCGCGGAGGCCCTCGAGCTCCTTCGCCGCCCGCGTCAGCTGCGTCAGGTGGAACGACGCCCGGTGGTACGGCCGCACGCGCTCCCACCGGTCGCGGTCGAGGGCCGGCGCGCGCTCGAAGTAGCGGTCGAGGAACCGGCCGCGACGGAAGTCGTCCGCGCCGCACCAGCGCTGGAGCGCCCGCTCGAGGTCGAACGCGGG
>JAUIEL010000731.1 GCA_030428825.1 bacterium | reverse complement strand
TCGAGGGGCGAGCGACCGAGGTCGTGGTGCGCGTCGCGGACGGGCTGGTGCTCGAGGGGCGGGTCGTCGGTCCGGACGGCGCGCCGGTCGCCGGCGAGCCGGTCGAGTTCTTCTTCCCGGAGGACGCGGCGCCGTGGCCGGGGCTCGAGGGACTCGGCGCGCTCGAGGCGTTCGAGGATTCGGAGGCGCTCCGCATCGTCTCGAAGGCGGTCACGGAGACGGACGGGAGCGGCGCGTTCCGGCTGGAAGGGCTGCCGGACCGGGCCGGACGACTCCGGGTCGGGGAGGTCGACGGGTTCGGGGAGGACGGCTTCGAGGCGGCGTGGTGCGGCCTCGAGATCGAGGGCGTTCGGCCGGGCGGGCCGCCGCTCGAGCGGACGCTCCTCCCCGCCGCGACGGTCGCCGGCCGGATCGCGCCCGCCTCGATCGACGGCGGGCTCGAGGTGCGGGTCGACGTCGGTCCGCTCGGTCTCGCGGGGGACGTGGGGCTCGACGAGGGCGGCCGGTTCGAGCTCCGCTTCGCGCGGGTCGGGCGGCCGATCGACCTGATGCTCGTGCCGCGGTCCGGCGCGCCGTGGTGCTTCCCCGCGCTCGTGCTCCGGCCCGGCGAGCGGCGCGACCTCGGCCGGCTCCGGGCGACGGACGGGGTCCGGGTCGAGGGGCGCGTCGTCGACTCGTCGGGAGACGCGGTCGCGGGCGCGTTCGCGCGCGCGTCGCCGGAGCCGTGGTCCTGGGGTCGCGACGCGCGGACCGACGACGACGGGCGGTTCGCGATGGACGGGCTGCCGGCCGGGACGCCGGGGACCGTCAAGGTCGAGCACGCGAGGTACCGGACCGAGGTCGTGACGGTGGCCGATCTCGCGGCGTTCGGGGGGCGCACGGTCGTCCTCCGGAGGCCGGGGCTCGTCGCGGGGACGGTGCGCGGCGCGGCGGACGGGGCCCTCGCGCTGTGGGTCGTGGCGGTGCCGGCGCGCGCGGGGGAGGCGACGGCGGAGGCGCGGGTCGCCACCGACGGACGGTTCCTCTTGCAGCTCTGGCCGGGGCCGCACCGACTGCGCCTCGTCGCGAGACCGGGCGACGTGCCGCAGGAAGGGGAGGAGAAGGTCCGGGCCGAGCGCGACGTGACGGTGGTCGAGGGGGAGGAGGCGACGCTCGAGATCGACCTGCGCGACGGATGATCGGCGCGACGTGTCGGCGCGGCGCGGCGTCGTCAGGCGACGGGGACGCGGACCTCCGTGAACAGGTCGGCCGGCTTCGTCGTCCGCGGGTCGTTCAGGTACCGCTCGACGCACGGCGCCTCGCGCGGCGTCCGGCCGAGCGACGGGAGGCCGTGCCCGAACAGGCGGTCGTACGTCGCGCCGAGCGTCTCGTACGGGCCGGCGTGGTACGTCGCGACGTGCGGGCCGCCGGCGAGGTCGGCGAGGTCGATCCCGTCGCCGACGTCCGGGTCGGCGTCGTCTCCGAGGACGAGGGCGGCGTCGTACCGAAGCCGCTCGGGCGCGGTCCAGCTCGGGTCGTCCCACGGGATCCCGACGATCTCGCTCGTCGCTCCGACGAGCCCGCGCGGGCCGGCCCACGCCATCAGCCGCTCGAACGCGGGGCCGCATTCGTCGTACGGGCCGACGTGGCGGACGCAGGCGACGCGACGCGGGGGGAGGGTCACGACGCGGAACGGCGGGCCGTCGGCGGGGGGCGGCGGGGCGTAGCCGTCGGCGCCGCCGTCGCCGGGGGCGTGGACGCCGGTCGGCGCGTCGAGCCGGACGTCGCGGCGGTGCTCGTCGCGGAAGGCGGACGGCGTCGCGCCGTACCACGCCTTGAACGCGCGCGCGAACCCCTCGCCGCTCCGGAAGCCGGACGCGAGGGCGACGTCGAGCACCGCGTCGGCCGTGTCGCGGAGGCGGCGGGCGGCGCGCTCCATGCGGAGACGCTTGACGTGGCCGTGGACCGGCTCGCCGACCCGGGCGCGGAACAGGCGGTGGAAGTGGAACGGCGAGTACCCGGCGACCTCGGCGAGGTCGTCGAGGCGGAGCTCGTCGTCGAGGTGCTCCTGGAGGAACCGGAGGGCGCGGCGGACCGCGACGTCGACGTCGTCCGTCTTCGTGTCCATGCGCGCACGATACGGCCGGGGAGCGGACGGACCCGACCGAACTTGCGACCGGGGCGACCGGGGCGACCGGGGCGACCGGGGCGGCGGGGGCGATGGGGCGGCGGGCGCGGCGGGGTCCCCGGGGGGAGACGGCGCTGGCGTCGCCCTGCCCGGACCCCTTAGACTCGCGGGCTTCGCGTCCGCCGCCGAATCGTCGAACCGGATCCGTGCTTCCGCTCCTCCTCGCCCTCGTCGCGTCGTACCTCCTCGGCTCCGTCCCGGCCGCGTATCTGGTGGCCCGGGCGAAGGGGATCGACCTGCGGACCGTCGGCAGCGGGAACGTCGGCGCCACCAACGTCGTCCGCGCGTGCGGGAAGGCGTGGGGGATCGGCGTCTTCCTGTTCGACTGCCTGAAGGGGTTCGTGCCGGCGTACCTGTTCGCGCGGGTGCTGGTCGAGTCGGGGCGGACGCCGCTCTCGCCGGACGCCACGGCGCTCCTGCTCGGGACGGCGGCGATCGTCGGCCACGTCTTTCCGGTCTGGCTCCGGTTCCAGGGGGGGAAGGGGGTCGCGACGTCGGCCGGGATGTGCGCGGGGCTCTGCTGGCCGGCGGCGCTCCTGGCGCTCCTGGCGTGGTACGGGGTGCTCCGGGTCTCCCGCTACGTGTCGGTGGCGTCGATGGTCGCCGCGATCCTGTTCCCGGCGATCTTCGTCGCCTGGGTCGGTCCCGAGGCGGCGTTCGGCGAGCGGCGGCTGGTGACCGGCCTCTCGATCGTGCTCGCCCTGTTGATCCTCTACCTCCATCGCGCCAACATCGGCAGACTGCGGCGGGGCGAAGAGCTCCGGATCGGCGCCAAGACCGAAAGGCAGACGCGATGAGCGAGCGAGTGACCGTCCTCGGCGACGGAGGGTGGGGGACCGCCCTGGCGATCGTCCTCTCCGACCACGGGTGCGACGTCGAGCTCTGGAGCCACGACGCGGGGTACGCGGCGGAGATGGAGGAGTCGCGGCGGAACCCGCGCTTCCTGCCGGGGGTCGAGATCCCGCCCGCGATCTCGGTCGGGTCCGACCTGGCGGCCGCGGTCGGCGACTGCGAGATCCTCTTCTCGGTCATCCCGACGCAGTTCCTCGCCGCGGTGCACGAGAAGGTGAAGCCGCACTACGCCGGGCAGGCGATCGTCTCCGCGACGAAGGGGATCGACACCGAGTCGCTGCTGCGGCCGACGGAGATCATCAGGCAGACGCTCGGGCAGGACGCGCCGACG
>JAUIEL010000730.1 GCA_030428825.1 bacterium | reverse complement strand
CGTCGGGGTTCTGCATGAGGGGCTTTCGTCGGAGAGCGCGAACCGAACAGGTTAGCACGACGACGACGCCGGCCGCCAGGGGGAGCCGGCGGACCGATCTCGGAGTATCCTCGACCGCCCATCCCGGGGGTGGCGCCCGAAACGCCGTCCCCGTCCCCGGAACCACGGAGTCGCCCATGCCGATCCCTCGCCGCCTCCACCTCGCCGCGCTCCTCTCGGCCCTCGTCGCGCCTCCCGCGATCGGCGGGACCCTCTTCGTCGACGACACCGCGACCGGGAACGGCTCCGGCGCCGACTGGTCGAACGCCATGCCGAACCTCCGCGACGCCCTGAACGTCGCCCAGGCCGGCGACGAGGTCTGGGTCGCCGAGGGGACCTACCGCCCCGACCTCGGCGGCGGCGCCTCGCCCGGCGACCGGACGGCGTCGTTCCACCTCCCGCCGGGCGTCCGCGTGTACGGCGGGTTCGCCGGGATCGAAGCGACCCTCGCCCAGCGCGCCGGCCACTTCGACACGACCGTCCTGAGCGGCGACCTGGCGGGCGACGACGGGTCGGGCGCGTACGGCGAGAACTCGCTCCACGTGGTGACCGGGACCGGCGCGGACGCCGCCAGCCGGCTCGACGGGTTTACGATCACCGGCGGCAACGCGAACGTCAGCGGGTCGATCAGCGGCGGCGGCATGCTCATCGACCCGGGGAGCCCGGTCGTCCGCCGCTGCACGTTCCTCGCGAATCGGAGCCTGGACGACGGCGCGGGCGTGACGATCCTCGGCGACTCGAACCCCGCGTTCGTCGAGTGCGTCTTCCTCGAGAACGACGCCGGCGACGTCGGGGGGGCGGTCTGGACGTCGGGAACGCCGACGCCGTCGTTCGTCGACTGCGCCTTCCTCGGCAACGTCTCGGGCCGGCTCGGCGGCGCGATCTACCAGTTCCAGAGCTCGGGAGGGACGGTCACGATCACCGGCTGCGCGTTCTCGGGGAACCGGACGGTGCAGCGCGGCGGCGCGATCTACGTCAGCAGCGGCACCACGGACGTCGTCGCGTCGACGTTCTCCTCGAACGGGGCCGGGATCTCCGAGGGGGGCGTCAAGGTGACCGCGCAGACCCGCTTCCGCGGCAGCATCCTCTGGGCGAACACCGCCCCCAACGGCACGACCGAGCAGCAGCAGTTCGGGGGGAACGTCCCCGCCGGCATCGACCACTGCTGCATCCAGGGGTTCACCGGCTCGGTCGCCGGCGCCGGGAACCTCGCGGTCGATCCGATGTTCGCGGACGCCGACGGCCCCGACGGGGTGGTCGGGACGCTCGACGACGACCTCGGCCTCGACAACGGATCGCCCTGCCTCGACGCGGGCGACAACGGCGCGATCCCCGCCGACGCGTTCGACGTCGACGAGGACGGCGACACGGCCGAGCCGTTGCCGCGCGACCTCGCCGGCGGCGACCGGTTCTTCGACGCGCCGGGCGCCCCCGACACCGGGTCCGGCACCGCTCCGATCGTCGACATCGGCGCGCTGGAGGGCCCGTCGAACCCGTTCGTCGTCGCGTACGGGAACGGCTGCCCCGGCGCCGGCGGCTTCACTCCGGTCGTCTCGTTCACCGGCTTCCCGGCCTCCGGCAACCCGATCGTGCTCGGCATCGACCTCGCGCTCGGCGGCTCGACCGCGGTCGTCCTGTTCGGCGCCCAGCAGACCACCGTCCCGATCGGCGCGGGCTGCTCGCTGCACGTCGCGCCGGTCCTCCCGCTGCAGCTCACGATCCCTCTCGGCGGCTCGGGGCCGGGGAACGGGTCGGCGATCCTCCCCGCGGTCGTCCCCCCCGGCGCCGCGGGCGCGGTCCTCACGATGCAGGCGTTCGTCGCCGACGCCTCGAGTCCGACCGGGTTCTCGACCTCGTCGGGCCTGGAGGTCACCTTCCAGTAGGCGATGCCGGGCGGCGTGCGGATCACGGTCGAGACCGACGCCGCCGCGGCGCGCGGCGACGCGGAGGCGTTGCGGCGGGCGCTCGGAGCGCCCGCCGCCGAGGCGCCGCTGACGCTGGCGTTCCGCGACGACGCGGTCGAGCTGCGCCGTCCGGGCGTCCCGCCGGGGAAGGGGTTCCGCGTCGACTTCTCGGGGCTCGACGCGCGGCCGGGCTCGCGAAACCTGTCGCGGCGCCAGCCGCTCCCTCGCGCGTTCGGGCGCCGCGTCCGGACGATCGTCGACGCGACCGCCGGGTTCGGGCAGGACGGGCTGCTGCTCTCGCTGATGGGGTTCGACGTGACCCTCGTCGAGCGGTCGCCGGTGATCGCCGCGCTCCTCGAGGACGGCCTCCGGCGCGGGCGGGCGGATCCCCGCCTCGGGCCTTCGCTCGGGGGGCGGCCGCGCGTGGTCGCGGACGACGCGCGGACGTGGCTCGAGGCGCTCGACGCGCCGCCCGACGCGGTCTACCTCGACCCGATGTTCCCGGAGAAGCGGAAGGCGTCGGCGCTCCCGCCGCTCGCCGCTCAGCTCCTGCGCGCGGTCGTCGGGCCGAGCCAGGGGGACGAGGCGTTGCTCGAGGTCGCGCGCCGGGTCGCCCGGGACCGGGTCGTCGTGAAGCGCCCGCGACGCGCGCCGCCGCTCGGGCCCGACCGGAGTCACGCGGTCGAGGGGAAGCTGGTCCGCTACGACGTCTACGTCCGGGGGCGTTGAACCTCGCCCGCCGAGACGGAGGAGGCGCCGCACCGATCCCTCGGCGCGGCGCCTCGCTCACCGATCGGTCGCGCTTCAGGGGAGGGTGACCTGGACCCCGTTCGTGACCGAGAACCCGAGGCCGGTCGTCCCGTCGCCGCAGAACGCCTGCAGCGTGAACGAACCGGACGGGAGGGTCGCCGGGAGGGTCGCCGGCAGGCTGACGCTGCCGTTGCCGTTCCCCGCGCCGCCGAGCGGCACGACGATGGCGACCGGCGAGACCCCGCTCAGCAGGAGGTCGCAGCCCGAGCCGAGCGGCGTCGAGCCCATGCCCGTGCCGAGCAGGATCGCGGCCATCGCGCCGCCCACGCCGCCCGCGATGTCGACGGAGACCGTCGCGCTCGGGGCCGGGCAGCCGTTGAACGCCAGCGACGGGACGAACCCGCCGGCGCCCGCGCAGCCCGCGCCGTACTCGGTGACGAGGTTGCAGAGGTCGACGTTCTCGCAGATCGAGTTGACGGAACCGGCGCCCGAGATGTTCCCGACCAGCGTCGTGCCGGCGGTCGTCGTGTCGAGCGTGAACAGGTCGGACGTCTGACGCGAGAAGATGTGGACCGAACCCGAGCCGAGGTCGGACGCCAGGCCGATGCCGGTCGTCAGGTCGACGCCGCTCGTGTTCCCGACCGCGGACGAGAGCGCCGCG
>JAUIEL010000729.1 GCA_030428825.1 bacterium | reverse complement strand
ACCGCGGGGCCAAGGTGGTCGCCGCCGGCCTCCGCGACGCGGGGCTCGAGGTGATCTACACCGGTCTGCACCAGACGGCGGAGATGATCGTCGAGGCGGCGATCCAGGAGGACGCCGACGCCGTCGGGCTGTCGATCCTCTCGGGAGCGCACATGACGCTCCTGCCGAAGGTGAAGCGCCTGCTCGACGAGAGGGGGGCGTCCGACATCCTGGTCACCGGAGGGGGTATCATCCCCGACGACGACATGGCCGAGCTCTCGAAGCTCGGGATCGGCCGCCTGTTCGGACCCGGCGCTCCGATCGAGGAGATCGCCCGGTACATCCGCGAGGAAGTCGCCCGCCGGCGCCCGGCGGAGGCCTGACCCGCCGGCGGAGTCGTCACGGACCGACCGAGGGACCGGTCCGTGTCGGGAGCCCGATGAAGAAGAAGGAGGAGAGGAGATCGATGACCGGACCGCGCCCCCCCGAGCCCACCAAGGAGATCCTCAACATCGACGAAGCCGCGCTCCTGCTGGGGGTCTCCACGAAGACCTTCGCCAAGGTGCTGCGAGAGGGAGAGATCCCGGGCCGGAAGATCGGGCGCGAGTGGAAGTTCGCCCGACGGGCGCTGATCGAGTGGGTCGCGCTCGGTCGGTCGCAGGACTTCTTCGACAGCGACGACCGCGCGTCCCGGGACGGGCGGGAGGGCCGGCAACGAGTGCCCGAAACCGCCCGGCGGGCGCATCCGCGACGGCTGCCCCGACGAAACGATCACGACAACGAGATGTCCTTCGAGGAAGACTGAGAGTCAACGTGAACGAGACCGCACAGGCCGCCGGCCTCAACTTCGACCTCACCGAGGAGCAGTCGCTCCTGCGCGAGACCGTGCGCCGGTTCGCCGAGGAGGAGGTCGCTCCGCGGGCGATGGAGATGGACCGCACGGCCACCTTCGACATGAGCCTGTGGGAGCAGATGAAGGAGCTGGGGCTGACCGGCGTGCCGATCTCCGAGGAGTACGGCGGGGCCGGGATGGACGGCCTCTCCTACATCCTGACCGTCGAGGAGCTGGCGCGGGTCTGCGGCTCGACCGCCCTCACGCTCGCCGCCCACGTGTCGCTCGGGACGTACCCGATCTTCGCGTGGGGGAGCGACGACCAGCGGCGGCGCTTCGTCCCCGAGCTCGCGAGCGGCGAGAAGCTCGGGTCGTTCGGCCTGACCGAGCCGAACGCCGGCTCGGACTCCGGCGGCACCCAGTCCCGCGCCGTCCGGAAGGGGGACAAGTACGTTCTGAACGGCACGAAGGTGTTCATCACGAACGCCAACATCGGGCACACGTTCATCGTCACCGCCAAGACGTCGGACGAGCCGGGGTCGCGGGGGATCTCGGCGTTCATCGTCGAGAAGCACTACCCGGGCTTCCGGCTCGGACAGAAGCTCGACAAGCTCGGGACCCGCGGGTCGGACTGGGCCGAGCTGATCTTCGAGGACTGCGAGATTCCGGTGGAGAACCTCGTCGGCGAGGAGGGCGAGGGGTTCAAGCTGTTCATGAAGACGCTCGACGGCGGGCGGATCTCGATCGGCGCGATGGCGCTCGGCCTGGCCCAGGGCGCGTACGAGCGGGCGCTCAAGTACGCGCAGGAGCGCGAGACGTTCGGGAAGCCGATCGCCGAGCACCAGGCGATCGGGTTCAAGCTGGCGGACATGGCGGTGGAGATCGCGGCCGCCCGGCATCTCGTCTACCACGCGGCGCGACTGAAGGACGCGGGGCGTCCGTTCGGCTCCGAGGCGGCGATGGCGAAGCTGTTCGCCTCCGAGGTCGCGATGCGAGTCACGTCGAACGCGATCCAGGTGCACGGCGGGTACGGCTACTCGACCGAGTACGAGGTCGAGCGCTTCTGGCGCGACGCGAAGCTCTGCACCATCGGCGAGGGGACGAGCGAGATCCAGCGGCTCGTCATCTCGCGCAACCTCACCCGCTGATCCGGAACGCTCCTCCATGGCCGTCATCACGCACGCCGTCCGCACGCCGATCGGCAAGTTCCTCGGTTCGTTGAAGGAGAAGACCGCCGTGGAGCTCGGCGTCCACGCGGTCACCGCGCTGCTCGAGCGCGCCGGGGTCGAGGCCGACGTGGTCGATCAGGTCGTCTTCGGGAACGCGCGCCAGGCCGGCGGCGGACCGAACCCGGCGCGCCAGATCCTGGTGAAGGCGGGGATCCCGGTCGAGCGGATCGGCATGACCCTGAACAAGGCGTGCGGCTCCGGGCTCGAGGCGATCGTCCACGCGGCCCGCCTCGTCGACCAGGGCGAGGCGTCGGTCGTCGTGGCCGGCGGCACCGAGTCGATGAGCCGGGTCCCGTTCGAGCTCGATCTCCGCGAGGGGTTCCGGCTCGGGCACGCGCGCGCCTGGGACGGGAACTTCCGCGACGGCTTCCAGTGTCCGCTCGCCGACCAGCCGATGGGGCGGACGGCGGAGACGCTGGCGGAGCGGTACGAGATCTCGCGCGACGAGCAGGACGCCTACGCGGCGAACTCCCAGCGGAAGGCGGAGGCGGCGCGGAGGTCCGGCGCCTTCGACGACGAGATCGCGCCGTTCGTCTGGGCCGACCGGAAGGGGAACGAGGTCGGGCTGAAGGTCGACGAGCACCCTCGCGACGGCGTGACCGCCGAGCAGATGGCGAAGCTCCCGGCGGTCTTCAAGAAGGACGGGACGGTCCACGCCGGGAACTCCTCGGGCATCACCGACGGCGCGGCGTGCGTCCTCGTCACGTCCGAGGCGCGGGCGAAGGAGCTCGGCCTCGAGACGATGGCCCGCATCGTCGACTGGGCGGACGGCGGCGTCGACCCGACGGTGATGGGGCTCGGCCCGGTCCCCGCGACGAAGAAGCTCCTCGAGAAGATGCGCGCCGATCTGACCGACTTCGACCTGATCGAGCTGAACGAGGCGTTCGCGGCCCAGGTGATCGCCTGCGATCGCGAGCTCGGCCTCCCCGCCGACCGCCTGAACGTCAACGGCGGCTCGATCGCCCTCGGCCACCCGATCGGCGCGACCGGCTGCCGGATCGTCGTCACGCTCCTCCACGAGATGGCGCGCTCGTCGGTCGACCGCGGCCTCGCGACCCTCTGCATCTCCGGCGGCCTCGGGATGTCGGTCGCGTTCGAGCGACGATAGGAACGCGATTCGGGAACGTCTTCGCGTTCGCCACGGCGAGGGACGAGGCGGGGAGGTGTCTCCGACCCGCTGTCCTAGACGCTGCGCGGCTTGGAACGCGTTCGGGAACGTCTTCGCGTTCCCCACGGCGGCGGCCGGAGGAGGGACGAGCTCTCCGACCCGCTCACGTCCTCGCGCGATGAGTCTCGAGTGATCTCCGCTCGGTTTCGAG
>JAUIEL010000728.1 GCA_030428825.1 bacterium | reverse complement strand
GCGTGGGACGCCCCGCACGACCCGGAGAGGACCCGGACGTCGCCGTCGGTGGCCGCCACGAGCTCGGAAGAGCCATCTCCGTTCAGATCCGCGCCGGACGTCGCGACGCCCGAGATGCCGTACACGTCCGAGAGTCCCGTGAACGAGGCGACCTCCGCGCCGTTCGCGCCGGAGAAGACGCGGAGCGCCCCCGGCGAGGGTTCGACTCCGGCGTGTCCGGCCTCCGTGGCCCACACGTCCGCGACACCGTCGCCGTCATGATCGTCCACCGGACCGACGCCCGTCCCGAGGCGACGGAGTTCCCCGGCGCCGGCCGCGGTCCAGAGCGTCTGGCCGCCGCCGCCCGAGAGGACGCGCACCGAGCCGGCGGCCGCGAACGGGCCCGCCGCGGCGTTCGGCGCGCCGGCGACGACGTCGTCGAGGCCGTCCCCGTCGACGTCTCCCGCCGCCCCGACCGCCTCTCCGAAGCGTTCGTCGTGCGACGCTCCGAGCCCGACCCACAGCGGCGCGCCCGTCGCCCCCGAGTACGCGTGGACCGCGCCCGGCACGATGACCGCGCTCGGTTCTCGGGGCGCGCCCGCCACGACGTCGACCGATCCGTCGCCGTCGAGGTCGCCGCCGAACGCCACCGCGAACCCGAGTCGGCCATCGACGAACGCCCCCGCGATGTCGTGGAGGAGCGCCCCGCCGGCCCCCGCGTAGACCCGGACGCGCCCCGCGTTCACCACGCCCGGCCCGGCGTCCGCGCCCCAGGACCCGACGACCAGGTCCGGGACGCCGTCGCCGTCGACGTCCGCGCCCCCGTCGATCGAGGCGCCGAAGAACTCGCCCGCCTCGAACCCCTCGAACGAGTGAAGCGCCGCGCCGGTCGCACCCGACCGGATCTCGGCCGCCCCCTTCGCGACGAACGACGCGTCATCGGCGAGGGAGGCGCCGACCGCATAATCCGTAACCGTCACGCGACGGACATCTGGCGCCCGATCCCGGCCTCGAGTCAGCTGCCCGGATGCGCCCCCGAGCATCCCGTGAAGAGATCGAGAAGCTTCTGGCCCGTAAGGAGCGCGAGTGCCTGAGCTACGCCGCGCTGGCCGAGGAGTCGGGCATCAGCGCCGCCACGCTCTCGTCCTGGGCGTCCCGGCACCGCCGCGAAGCCCGTACCGCCGACCGACCAGCCTTCGTCGAGGTCGTTGTCTGTCAGAGACCGGGGTATCATCCGGAGCTGCCGGAGAGCGTCCTCCCATGGGATACCGACCGGACCGTCGCGATCCAGGTCGTCGAGCCTGCGGTCGAGCTCCTCACGCTGCGCGTCGGTGAACGGCAGGTCTTCGGGAGCGAGGCTGTCCCAGAGTCGTTCGAGAAGCTCGAGCTTCTCCTCCGTGCTCAGGGTCTCGATGTTGAGGTCGGTCATGTCACTCACCCTCGTCAGATCGAGAATAGCCCATGTCCGGGAGGGGCACGCACGGGATCCGAACCCGAGGTCACGCGCTCAGGTCTCGCCGGCCCGGCCCTCCTCCTCCCGCTCCCCGTCGGCGCCGAGCCCTCGCGTTCCCTCGCGTTTCGGCCCGCCGCGCCGCGCCGGGACGGCCGCCTCCCAGTCGACGCGCATCGGGCGCGGCGGGGGGGCGGTTCGGTGCGCGGCGTTCGGGACGGCGCCGTTCGCGAGCAGGACGTCGGACACGCGCTCGAGGAACTCGAACGACGTCTCGTCGTCCGGGGGGCGCGGCGACGGGTCCGGCGAGCCGGTCACGGGTCGATCTCGACGTCGATGCCGCGGTAGCCGGGGAAGGCGGGGCGCTCGTCGAGCGGGGCGCCGCGGACGGTGAACCGGCCGGCGTCGTCGGTGCGGACCGTGAAGAGGCGCGGCGGCGCGGCGAGGTCGCGGAAGCGGGGGAGGGTGAGCACGAGGTTGCGGCCGGCGGCGGGGCGGCCGTCCTGTTCGCGCGCGCGGCCGGTGTAGGCGCGGCCGGGCGCCAGCTCGACGACGGCGCGGTCGTTCCGTCCGGTGACGTCGAGCCGCGCCTCGCCGAACAGGTCGACCTCGGCGTCCCGGCCGGGGCGATGCGAGGTGACGAGCACGGTCCAACTCCCCGGAACGACCGCGAGCCGGGCGACGATCGGCGGCGCCGACTTCACGAGGAGCGACGCCTCCGCGACCCGGCCGTCGTCGGAGACCGCGAGGACGCGGAGCGGCGCGAACCCGGTCCCGAACGGCAGGACGACCTCGACCGGAAGCGACACCGGCCGCGTCGCCGGGAGGACGAGGCGGCAGACCGGCGCCTCCGGGAGGGCGACCGCGCGCGAGACGGAGGTCTCTTCCAGGCGGACCCCCTCGACCAGCCCGCCGCCGAACCGGGCGTGCAGGTCGATCGTCCACCCGCCGGGGGGGAGCCCGACGAACGCGAACGGCTCGCCGACCTCCAGCTCGACCGCGTCCGCGAAGATCACGTCCTCCTGGTCGTCGAGCGCGGGGATCCGCCGGAACCCGACCACCGCCGCCGCCACCCGGTCCGGGAGGAGGAGGTCGGACGCGGCGACCTCGACGCCGTCGAGCGCGAGCGCCGTCGTCCCCTCGACCGCCGTCCCGTACGACGGTCCGACGGTCCCGAGGTCCCGCGTCTCCCCCTCGGCGAGCGGGAAGTCGAGCCGTGCCACGTGGAAGCGATTCCCTTCCTCCTCCCAGACGATCAGCACCCGCTTCCGCGGGCCGGGCGGGACCCCGGCGACGTGGAACGACGGCCCCTCGACGATCCGCTCGGGGAGGTCGTCCGTGAACGTCGTCGGCCGATCCCGGCGGGTCTGGACCCGGATCTGCACCGGTCCGGCGAGCGTCCCCGTCAACGCGACCGACCCCCGGATCCCCGTCCCGCGGTAGACGGTCACGGCGAGCCGGGTCTCCCCGCCGGCCTCGAGCCGGAAGAGGCCCGACGTGTCGGTCACCAGGGGCGGCACCGCGCGTCCGCCGTCCAGAGGCGGCGGGCGGGGGAGCGTCGTCTCGTGTGGCGGGACGACGTCGGCCGCGACCCCCGGCGTGTCGAGTCGCCAGCGGTACCCGGCCGCCGCCGCGAGCCCGTCGAACCGCACGACGCCGTCCGCGTCCGCCGTCCCCGCCGCCGCCTCGGACGGTGGGGCGCCGGGTCGGCCCGGATCGGCCGGCGCCAGGAGCGTCGCCCGGAGGTCCGGCACCGGCGCGCCGCGCTCGTCGGAGAACTGCAGGACGAGGCGCGCCGCCGTCGGGTCGACGGCGGCCGCCTCCGAGGGGGCGGCCGCGCGCGCCGCGGGGACCGCCTCCTTCTCCGGGGCGACCGGCCCCTCGAGGTCGACCGCGGCCGCCGGTCCGCCCGGCCGCGCCGGGATCGTCCGCG
>JAUIEL010000727.1 GCA_030428825.1 bacterium | reverse complement strand
CACCGCGGCGAGCACGGCCGTCTCGATCTCCCGGCGCGCCGCCGCGTCGAGCGGCCGCACGACGTCGTGCTGGCGGCCCGCCCGGTCGTGGCGCGTCGGGAAGGAGAGGACCAGCCGGCCGTCGCGCGTCCGTCGAACCGAGACCCCGTCCAGGCGGAGCGCGCCGTGGCGGAACGCGACCCAACCGAGCAGGCCGCGGGCGCGGAGGTCCGGCGGTGCGGGGGTGAAGACCACGTCGGCGGCGGCGTAGAGCGGGTCGGCGCGCCTCATGGCGTTCCTCCACGAATTGCGGTCAGGGTCGGACGGCGCCGTCGCGGAAGTCCGCGATCCGGGCGGGTCCGGCGAGGGGGAAGGCGCGGCGGCGCGAGGGCGGGAGCGCGCGGGCGGCGCCGAGACGACGACCGCGAGGGCGGGTCGCAGGAGGGGATCGATCGCGCGACCGCGGCGACTTCGACTCTCCGTTCCGAACGAACGTCCGGACGGCCCCCCGCCCCTAAAGGGGCGGGGGAGGGCCGGACGCAAGGGACCCCGACCCGGAAGAAACCCGGACAAAGCCCGGATTCGCCCGGAAACGGCCGGAACGTCCCGGACGGTACCGTCCGGAATCGACCCGGAAACAAGCGATTCGGCCCGGACGAATCCGGAAACTCGCAAGGGGTCGCATACGGTCGCAAGGAACCGCAAGGCGACGTCATGGCGACCTCCATTCGGGCAGCAGGTGCACGTGGCCCCGGCCCCTCTTCTCGCGCACGATCAACCGCTTCTCGCGGAGCGTCTTGAGCCGCTCGTAGAACGCGCTCTTCGGGATCCTCGTCGCCTCGCGCAACTTCTCGGTCGTGGGAGGCTCCTCCGCGTCGAACGACTCCCGGAGCGTCGTCAGGATCTTCTCGGAGCGTTCGTCGAGGTCGGGGTGCGCGCGGGGCGGCTCGGCGGTCTCCCTCAGCCGGCACGACGACAGCCGCTCGTCCGGCTCCTCCGGGTCGGGGCCGAGGTCGATCACCGCGAGGCGCAGCCGCTTCGGGGCCGGCTCCGCTCCGTCCTTCATCTTCGTGACGACGACCGTCACGACCTCGGACCCGTCCTCGAGCTTCTTGGCGGTGGAGAGCATCACGTCGGCGGCGCCGCGGAGGACGCTCGACCCGCGCTCGCTCTTGCCGTCCTTGGTGTCGTGGTGCACGGCGAGGACCGCGGCGCCGAGTTCCTCACGGATACGGTCGACTGACGCCACGGCGAGGCTCATGTCCTGCGCGGAGTTCTCGTCGCCCCCGACGATGCACCGGGAGAGCGTGTCGAGCACGACGAGGACTGGAGGCTCGTCGAGCTCGCGGAGCTTCGTGAGGAGCGCGTCGACGTCGACCGGGTTCAGCAGGCTGATGGCTCTCGGCACGACGAGAAAACCGTCGACGAGCGGGTCGACGGGGCATCCCGCATGCGGTTCCGGGCGGTCGCCGATCGCCGCCCTCAGCCGGAGGGTGAGCCCGTAGACGCCCTCGCCCGCGACGTAGACGATCCGGCCGGGTTCGGTCCGGGCCCCGAACCACCGCTCCCCGGTGGCGACCGACAGGCATAGGGAGATCGCGACGAACGACTTGCCGGAGCTCGGGGAGCCGTGGAGGACGGCGAACTCGCGTCGGCGGAGGAGCCTGCGCACGATCGAGGGCGCCGGCGTCCGCCCGAGTACGTCGGGGAGGGTCAGGAGTTCCACGGGCCGCGCCACGGCTCCCCCGCTTGCGCCCCCTCGTCCGTCGAGGGGGGCGACCTTGTCGAGCGGGAGCCAGTCCTGGTGCTCCCCCTGCTTCCCGCGCCAGTGGACGAGCGCCTTCGCCTTGTCGACGTCGATCTCGACGACCTCGCCCACGTTGTTCTGGTCGAGGCAGCGGACTCGCTCGCCGGGCTGGGGAATCCAGCGAGCGGCCGCGGGGGTCGAGGCTCCCGCGGCCGTCGGTTCGATCTCAACGAGATCGATCGAGGGAGCGTTCGCGTCGCTCGTCATGCCGAGCGCTCCCGCGGCCGAGACTCCGGGAGGCGCGAACGGATCGCGTCGTGGAGCCCCTCCGCCCCGTACTTCTCCACCATCTCGCAGGCGTCCTTGGCCCCGCCCGGCCAGGAGAGGCGAAGGGTCCGTCTCGACCCGAGACGGGATGCTTCGTCGGCGACGCGTTGGACGACCGCGGCTCCCGCCGTGTCGTTGTCGGTGGCCACGACGAGGTCGAGTCCCCGGATCCAGGGCCCGATCGCCTTCGGCGCCCCTCCCGCCCCCGGCGCGCAGACGATCGGCGTCGCGTCGCCGAGCGAGATCGTGAACGCGAGGAAGTCGGTGAGACCTTCGCCGACGATCACGAACCCGCTCGCGCCCGACGGGTCTCGAATCAACGCCCGGGCCGCCTCGTTCGCGAAGGCGGTCCCGGCCATCTTCGAGCCCTTCGGGACGAGGACCTTCGGGTCGTTCGGGATGATGCACCGGGCCTGGACGTTCGTAATCTCGCCGGTCCCGACGTCGAAGAGTGGGGCCGCGATCCGATAGCCGCCGGGAACCCACCTTCGTGCCGCCGGGTGGACGTCCATTTCTTCGGTGACCAGTCCGAAGGCGCGATGCTCCCACGCCGCGCAGAGCCCGCGGCGCTCCAAGTACTCGTAGGCGGCCCGGTCCGCCTCGGCGTACGCGTCGTCGAGGGCGCGGCGCAGGGCCGCCTGCCAGAGGGTCGCGGCATCGGCCGGACCGAAGGGACGCGACGTCCCGCGGGTTCGGACCCGGCGGTTCCGGAGCTCGGGCGGCGGCCAGGGCACGCCGAGGGCCTCGGAAAGAGCCTTGGTGGTCCAGGCCCGGCCGCCGGTACATCCGGCGGAGCAGTACAAGACGTTCGTGACCACGTTGACGAACGCGCTCGGTCGGACGTCGTCGTGGCCGGGCAGGGGGCAGCAGATCGGGATCTTGTCGCGACCGTCGTCCTGGACGCGGCAGCCCGCGCGCTGCAGGACGCCGAGGATGAGGCCGCGGGGAAGAGGGCGGCGACCCGTCGCCGCTGCCGTCACCACCGAACGGCTCCAGGGCCGTGAGCGACCCCCTTCCGCGCGCCGAGCAAACGGGGTCGCCACTGGCGACCGTCGAGCTTCCCGACGTCTTCGAGGAGCGCCTTGGCCGTGGCAGAGCGGGACATCCTGGGACTCCAACGTCACCGGCGGTCCCTCTTGGACCGTGCCGTGGCCTGGAGTTGACCTGGAGCACCCGAGAAGTTCGGGGAACGTCGGTTGACTTCACGGATGTTCCCGTGAAGTCACGGATTCACGGAACGTCATCCGCCAAGGCGGCCCCAGAGTCTGTCAGCCAGAATCCGCGAGCAGCGGAATCGACGAAACCCTGTTT
>JAUIEL010000726.1 GCA_030428825.1 bacterium | reverse complement strand
CGAGGAGAACGTCGAGACCGAGACCGACCGCACCCTCGGGATGGTCCGGACCGAGGTCGTCTGCGCGCGGTGCGGCGCCCACCTCGGCCACGTCTTCCGGGACGGGCCCGAACCGACCGGACTCCGGTACTGCATCAACTCGGCGTCGCTGACGTTCGACGCGCGCTCCGACGAGGAGGGCGCGAAGGACGAGGAGGCGGGCGAGTCGGACTCGGCGTCGCACGACGGCTGACCCTCCGCCCCGTTCACGCGCGCAGCACGCGCGCCCCGCGACGATGCACGGTCCGCTCCACGAGGCTCTTCCGGGCCCGGTGGAGCGCGACCTTGACGCCGCTGGGCGACATGCCGCACTCCTCGGCGACCGCGCCGACCGACATCCCCCGCCCGTAGTACAGGAGCCGCAGCCGGCGCTCGCGCGGCGGCAGCTCGGCGATGTCGTGCCAGAGCCGGACGAGTCGGCGCTCGCGATCCTCGATCTCCTCCGCGCCGCGCGCCGGGTCCGCCTCGCGCACCTCGGCCGCCTGCAGCGAGTCGGGGTCGACCAGTTCGATGGCGAGCTGCCGCCGCCGCCGGCGCAGCCGGTCGACCGCCACGTTCCGGGCGATCCGGCGGACCCAGGGGACGAAGTGCTCGGCCGCCTCGAGCCGGTCCAGCCGCCCGTGCGCCCGCAGGAGCGCCTCCTGGACCAGGTCCTGCGCCTCGTGGTGATCCCCGACCGCCGCCTCGACGGAGCGGACGAGCGCCGGCCAGCTCGATCGCACGAGCTCGCCGAACGCCTCTTCGTCCCCCGCGCGCGCCGCGCGCACCCACTCCTCGTGCCGCTCCCCGAGCATCGACGTCTCCCCGCGCCACCGGCCGGTCCGGGCCGGCGCTCCGTGCCCGACCTCGACGAGAGGACGAACGGAGCGCGCGCCGGTTACTCCCCGGAGGAGAGAACGCGGGGACGAATCGGGGTCACACCGGAGAAGCGGGGAGGAGCGCTTCGACGGCGCCCCTCACGCGGTCGGTCAGCTCGCGAAACGCGTGGCGCCGCGCCGCCTTGTCGACGCGTTCGACGGGCGGCACGTCCAGCGCCGTCCCGACGCGCACCGTGACGCGCGCCCGCCGCGGCAGGAGTCGGCCCTTCGGCAGCGCCGCGAACGTCCCCTCGATCCCGACCGGGACGATCGGCACGCCCGCGCGGACGGCGATCTGCGCGACGCCGGCGTGGAAGCGACCGAGGGCGCCGTCGGTCGTCACGCGCCCCTCCGGGAAGATCACGACAGGCAGCCCGCTCCGGAGCGCGCCGTGCGCGCTGTCGAGCGCCGCCCGGTTGCTGCGCGCGTTCTCGCGGATCGGCACCGCGCCCATGAACCGGAAGAACGGACGGAGGAGGGTCCGGTCATACCAGTCGCTGGTCATCAGGTAGACGACCCGACGATCGAGGGCGGCCTGGAGGACGACCGGGTCGAGGTAGGAGGCGTGGTTCGGCGCGAGCACGCACGGCCCGTCGGGGAGGCGCTCGAGCCCCTCCGCGGAGAGGCGGAGGTACGGGACGATCGTGACGCCGGCGAAGGCGCGGAGCGCGCGATAGCCGAAGGCGTTGAACGGGCCGAAGTACGCCCGCTCGACCTCCGACCGATCGGCGGCGGCCCGCTCCGACGCGGCGGGCGCGGGGGCGTCCTCGGACCCGTCCGCGCCCGGGGGAGGCGGACTCAGCCCTGCTTCGCCTTGGCCGCCCACTCGCTGTTCGGGTACTCGTTGATCACGCGGTAGAACATCTGGCGCGAGCGGTTCACGGCGTCCTCGGCCGGGACGACCTGGAAGCACTTCCCCGCGCCGTAGAGCGCCTCGGGCATCTCCTGCGCCACCTCCTCGAACGAGACCACGACGCGGAGGTGGGCGTAGAGCGCCTCCTTCATCTCCGCGGCCGTCGCGCCGGACTTGTTCCGGAGGGAGGTGCCGAGCCCGTTGAAGGCGCCGGCCACGACCTCGCGCGCCGACGCGCTCCGCTGGTCGAGGATCCGGCGGAAGAACGCCTCCGCCTCGTCCGACTTCCCCTGGGCGATCAGCACCCGGCCGATCCGCAGCTTCGCCTGGTTCGCGACGGTCGGATGGCTCGACTCGGTCTCCTTCGCCAGGCGGCGATACGTGGAGAGGGCGGTCGCCGGGTCCTTCGACTCGTCGAGCATCTGGACCCGAAGCTCTCCCTCGTACCCCCAGCGGGCGCCGAGCTTCCCGGCGTCCGAACGGAGCCGCCCGAACTCCTGCCGCGCCTTCCCCTGGTCGCCCGACTGCAGGTACGAGAGACCGCGCGCGAGCCGCGCCTCGGGGACGTACCGCGAGTCCGGGTGCTGCGACTCGAGGTCGTCGAACGTCTTGATCGCCTCCTTGAACATCCCGCCGCGGCGGTACGCGTCGCCGGCGAGGAAGAGGCACTTCGCGGCCAGCCCCTTCTGCCGGCGCGCGTCCTGGGCCGCGACCTTGAACAGGTCGGCGGCGTCGGAGAACGCGCCGAACTCGAGGTTCTCCATCGCGACGTCGTACTCGTCCGAGGCGCGGGTGTAGACGACCTCGAGGACCTTCTCCGACGGGTACGACTGGGTCTGGCGGACGCCGGCCAGCCGGTACTCGATCTTGTCGAGCGTCTCGTCCATCACCTCGACGTTCTGCTGCGGCTTCCGCCCGTCGACGAAGCGGATCTCGTCGGCCGACGCCTCGGCGAGGAGCGCGGCGGACACGCCGAAGACGAGGAGATTGGCGAGGTTACGCATTTCGATCGGCCCTCGGGGGTTCGCGGATCGGAGGATCAACGCGGCGGGAGCGGCCCGGTTCGCGGGGCGGCCCGGCTCAGGTGAACAAAGGCCACGAGCCTACGCCGGGCGCCGGAATCGGTCAAGACGACGCGTCGGGCCCGAGACGCCGGAGTCGAATCAGCTCGGCGACCGCCGAGACCGCGATCTCGTGGGCGGAGACCGCTCCGATCGGGAGGCCGATCGGGGTCCGGACGCGATCGAGGAACCGCTCCCCGACGCCGTCCGCCGCGAGCCCGTCGCGGAGGGTCTTCCACTTCGCCCGGCTGCCGATCAGCCCGAGGTGGCGCGGGCGGACGTCGTTCGCGGCGAGCGCCCGAAGGACCTCCAGATCGTCCTTGTGACCGCGCGTCAGGACCAGGACGAAGTCCTCCGGCCCGATCGCGAGCGCCCCCACCGCCTCGGCGAACGGGGCGGCGTGGCGCTCCGCCGCGGCGGGGAAACGCTCCTCGGTCACGAACGCGGGGCGGTCGTCCACGACGACCACGCGGAGGCCGGCCGGGGCGCCGACCTCGCAGATGGCGCTCCCGACGTGTCCGGCCCCGAAGAGGAAGAGGTTCGGCATGACCACGGGCTCGATGAA
>JAUIEL010000725.1 GCA_030428825.1 bacterium | reverse complement strand
CGGGGCCGGCCGGCGCGCGCCGACCGGCCCCGCCCGCGTCCGGCGAGGCGGTCAGGGGCAGAACGTCGCCTGGACGCCGTTCCCTCCCTGGAGGTTCCCGCCGAACCCGGGGTCACGCCCGACGCACTGGAACGTCCGGGTGAACCCGACCTGCGCGGCGGTCACGGGGATCGGGATGCTCGCCGCCCCCGAGGCGTCGGTCTGGAAGTAGATCCGCTGGAGGACGTTTCCGACGAGGACCGTGAAGCCGGGGGTCGGCACGCTCGTCTGGGTCGTCCCGAGGAACACGACGCCGAACGCGTTCGGGGAGAAGCCGCTGGCCGTGATCGCGAAGTTCCCGGTCGAAGCCGACGGGACGCCGGACCACCCGGTCGTCCCGATGCCCCCGGACGAGCCGAGCTCGCCGGCGCCGTAGGTCGTCGGCGACGGACAGGGCGGCGCGTTCGGGTCGAGCCCGTCGATGGCGGTCTGGCCGGTCCCGGCCGGGTCGAGGAACGACTGGACCTGGGACCACTCCGACTGGAGCCGCCCGTAGTAGTCGTCGAACGGGAACCCGCACGCCGCCGCGCCGCCCCAGAGCTGCCCGATGAACCGGTGGTTGTGATCGTACAGCGGGCAACCGGACGAGCCCGGCTGGGTCACGCCGAGGTCCCACTGGAAGATCCGCCAGTCGGTCCCGCTCTTGCCGGGCGAGTTGTTGTCGAAGCTGATCTTCTTCGGCAGCCCCTGCGGGTGGTGGATCGTGGCCGTGTTCGGCGGCGTCGTCCCGCTCCGGTCCCAACCGGCGAGGTAGTGGCCGTAGCTCGACGGGATGGTCGGCGTGATGCGGACCAGGCGGTAGTCGATGCCCGAGCTCGTGGCGAGCTGCGTCGACCCCTGGACCGACTGGTTCGTCGGCGCCGAACCGTTGCCGCAGCCGGACCGCTGGTAGTTGAACAGGAAGACGGCGTTGTTCAGGTTGCCGCAGTGGTTCGCGGTGATGAACAGCTGGTCGCCGTCCAGGCTCGTGTTGTTCAGCATCGATCCGGTGCAGAGCGCGCCGTTCGACAGCAGCCGCATCACCGCGTCGCGCTGGTCCTCCCAGCCGGCGCCGGCCGGACAGTTGACGTCGGTCTCGCACGAGCCCTTCGTCTGCGTGCCGCCGCCGGCCTTCAGGTGGACGAAGACGTCGCGGTAGCCGAACCACATCCGCCCGATCGTGAGCGTGCCCGGGTCCTCGACGGCGGGCGGCACGACGAGCTCGTAGGTGACCGCGGTCCCGGGAATCGGGAGGTGCTGGAACTCGCGGTTCGCCTTCACGTTCAGCGCGTTGTACTGCCCCAGGACGTTCTCCCGGGTGTCGTCGTACACGTACAGCTCGACGCCGTCCCGGAGGTCGAACGCGGAGAACTCGGCGTGCAGGGAGTAGGCGTTCTCGGCGGTGACGCGGAGGCGCCAGACCCGACCGCCGTTCGGGAGCGGCTCCCAGGTCCCCGCGTCCTCCAGCCCGAGGCCGAGCTCGACCGGGGCGCCGAACCGGAACGCCGCCTTCGGGAGGCGCAGGTCCTCGAGGAGGTGCACGCGCACGTCGACGGGAGGGAGCTCGATCGACTCGGCGGGCGCGAGGGCGACGAAGGCCGACGCCGGCTCGCCGCCGTATTCGATCTGCGCGGACGCGGGGAACGCGAGGGCCGCGACGAGGCCGGCGGCGAGGACCGGGAGGCGGGGGACGGGAAGACACGGTCGCATGGAGGTCTCCGTGAGGCAGGGACGATCGACTCCCCGGCTCGAGAGGAGCCGGGGCTGGGCTCCGAGAATCGTACCTCGAACCGGAGCCGGGAGGGCGACGGCATCTCTCGGCGGCGGGCTGGTAGCCTGCTCGATCGCGCCGGAGCGTCGGAGCATCGGAGGGCCACGCCATGCGGAACGTGAACGAGGAGACGACCGATCGACGGGAGCTGCTCGCCCGGGCGGCGAGGGCCGGCGTCGTCCTCCCGGTCCTCGGGCTGACGGCGGCGCCGGCCCGGCCGCAGGACGGCGGCGCGGACGACCCGCCGTTCCGGATCTCGCTCGCGCAGTGGTCCCTCCACCGGATGCTCCGGAGCGGGAGGCTCGACCCGCTCGACTTCCCCGGGTTCGCCAGGGAGGAGTTCGGGATCGACGCGGTCGAGTACGTGAACCAGTTCTTCGCCGACCGGGCGGGCGACTTCGCGTGGCTCGGCGAGCTCCGGCGGCGGGCCGACGCGCACGGAGTGAGGAGCCTGCTGATCATGGTCGACGGCGAGGGGAGCCTCGGCGACGCGGACGACGAACGGCGCCGGCGCGCGGTCGAGAACCACTTCAAGTGGATCGCCGCGGCCGCGTTCCTCGGCGGGCACGCGATCCGGGTGAACGCGCACGGCCTCGGGGCGCGCGACGCGATCGCGGCGCGGGCGGCCGACTCGCTCGCGCGGCTCGCGAGGATGGGCGACGACTACGACGTCGACGTCCTGGTCGAGAACCACGGCGGTCCGTCGTCCGACGGCGCGTGGCTCGCCGAGACCCTCTCCCGGGCCGCCCACCCGCGGGTCGGCGCGCTGCCGGACTTCGGCAACTTCCACGTCGGGAACGGCGAGTGGTACGACCGCTACCGCGGCGTCGGCGAGCTGATGCCGTTCGCGCGCGCGGTCAGCGCGAAGTCCCACGCCTTCGACGCGGCGGGGGAGGAGACGAGGACCGACTACCGGCGGATGATGCGGATCGTCCTCGACGCCGGGTATCGGGGACACGTCGGGATCGAGTACGAGGGGGACGAGCTGTCGGAGGTGGAGGGGATCCGCGCGACCCAGCGCCTGCTCGAGCGGGTCCGCGCCGAACGACGAGGCTGAGCGATCGCCGGGGCGCGCGGCGCGAGCGGCGCTCTGGAACGGAAGAGGGGCGCGGGACCCCGCGGGTCCCGCGCCCCTCCGCGCGGATCGAGGACGATCCGGAGCGGCGCTCAGGGGCAGAACACGGTCTGGATCGCGTTCCCGCCCTGGACGTTCCCGCCGAAGCCCGGGTCGCGCACGACGACCTGGAAGGTCCGCGTGAACCCGATCTGGGCGGCCGAGATCGGCACCTGGAACTCGACGCGGCCGTTGGCGTCGGTCTGGCCGAGCGTGCGCGTCAGGACCTGGCCGATGTGGATCGTGAACCCGCTGGTCGGGACGCTCCCCTGGCCGATGCCCGTGAACAGGACCGCGAACGAGTTCGGGGTGAACCCCTCGCCGACGACGGTGAAGCCCGGGCCGGAGACCGAGGACGCGCCCGAATACGTGGTCGTGCCGATCTTCCCGCTGCTGCCGAGCTCGCCCGAGGCGTACGCGACCGGCTTGGCGCAGAAGTCCTTGTTCATCCAGACGAACGTGCCGGAGCAGCGCCCGAGGACGAT
>JAUIEL010000724.1 GCA_030428825.1 bacterium | reverse complement strand
CGAGCTGCGCGAGAACGTCGCGAGGAAGAACGGCGCCGAGGGGTTCGAGAACGGGGCGCCCGGCGTCGTGATGATCGACAACGTCGCGGCCGGCAACCGGATCGACGTCGCGAACGCGGGGACGTTCGCCACGTTCGTCGAGAACGCGTTCGAGGGCGTCGTCACGGCGCCGGAGATCGACTGAGCCCTGACCGACCGAGCCACGACGCCCCGGCCACGGACCGAAGCGGGGACGAGGAACGGGAGACGGGGGGCGGACGCCCTCCCCCCGCGCGTCCGTCAGAGGCCGATCCGCCAGCGGAGGCCGTTCGTCTGCGCGGTCCCGAGCGGGCCGGCCCCGTTCGGGTCGACGAACATCGCCTGGAAGAACGCCTCGACTCCGCAGAGCGCCGCGTCGGCCGGGAGCGGGACGGCGACCGTGACCGCCCCGTGCGACGTGAACGGCGGCAGCGCGGCGGTGACGGTCGGCTGGACCAGCAGCGTCCCCCCGTCGAACGGCGACGCGAGCGGCGCGAGTCCGATCAGCAGCGACGGCGCGACGCCCGGGACCCCCGGCTCGACCCGCAGCTCGACCACGGCGCCGGGGCGCGGCAGCCCGGACCCCGAGAGCACCGGGAGACCGGCCGACCCGGCCTTCCCGCCGCCGTACGCCTCCGACAGCGCCTCCGCCCCGCAGAACGCCGGCCCGGTGCGGACGTCCGGCAGCGACGTGGCGTGGTCGGACGGCCTCGTCCACGGTCCGGCCGGCAGCCACGGGACGGTCGCCGGCTCGTAGGTCCGCCGCGCGCGCCAGCGCCACTCGCCGTCGGGGAGACCCGAGAGGACGGCCGCGAACGCGTCCTCTCCCGCCTCGACGTCGGCGAACGGGACGACGACCGTCCCCTCGCCGTCGAACGGGACGCCGGCCGGCTCGACCTCGACCTCGATCCCCGCGAAGCCGCGGCCGAACGGGGTCGCCGCGTCGAGCACGACGCGGAAGCCGCCGTCCGTCGCGACGCCGCCGGTCACGATCGGCGCCGCGTCGTCGAGCCGCCGGAGGCGGGGCGACCCCGGCGCGTGGACCTCGGCGCGGCCGTACTCGAGATGGATCCGACCGACCGCGTCCTCGTCGTCGTCCGAACCCGCGAACGGGAAGCCGATCACCAGGTCGGAGAGCCCGTCGCCGTTCAGGTCGCCGCCGCCCAGCGACCACGCGTATCCGTCGGGCAGGACCTTCGGCCCGTCGAAGACGACCTTTCCGGCCGGGAACTCCGGCGCACCCCGCCAGACGGTCGCGGCCGCGCCGAACGATTCGGACGACCACCACGGCGTCTCGTTCGAGGGGGCGCCGGTCGCGAGGTCGGCGAACCCGTCGCCGTCGACGTCGCCGGCGTCGCACAGGGAGAACCCGAGCGTGTGGCCGAGCCCGTTCCCCTCGACCTTCCAGTCGGCGTTCTCGGGCAGCGATCCCTCGTCGCCGAGGAAGACCACGACGCGCCCCTCGCTCGGCTCGCCGTTCGTCCACCCCGGCGCGCCGACCGCGACGTCGGTGAAGCCGTCGCCGTCGACGTCCGACAGGCCGGCGATCGCCCACCCGAACCGCATCTCCTCCTGGCCGCCGTCCCGCACCCAGGCCGGCTGATTCTTCAGCCCCTTCGGCCGGCCGTGGTAGAGCCGGACCCGCCCCGTCTCTGGCTCCACGCCATCGTGGAACGCGGCCGCGACCAGGACGTCGTCGAAGCCGTCGCCGTTCACGTCGCCGGCGCCCGCGACCGCCGAGCCGAGCCGCATCCCCGCCTGCTGGCCGGCGATCTCCCACGCCGTCTCCGGCAGGAGCCCGCCCGGAGACCCGAGCAGGAGCACGGCCCGTCCGACGTCGTCCCCCGCCTGCCACGCGCCGACGACGACGTCCGCGTACCCGTCGGCGTTCACGTCGCCGACCCCGGCGACGTCGTTCCCGAACTCCTCGTCGGGCTCGGCCCCTTCGAACGTCCAGGCGGGCTCCGCCTCGAGCCCGTCCGGAGAGCCGCGGTAGACCTCGACCGAGCCGGGGAGTTCGTCGTGACTCGGCTCGGGCCGACCGATCACGAAGTCGGCGTAGCCGTCGCCGTCGACGTCCCCCGCGCCGTCCACGGCGGCGAGGTACGACGACTCGACGCTCCAGTCGGCGGGGAGCGCGATCGGCTCGTCGCCCCCGTAGAAGACCGATACCGCCGGCCCGCCGGAGAAGGCCGTGGTGGCGAGCTCCTCGTCCCCGTCCCCGTCGACGTCGCCGATGACCGCCACGTCGCGGCCGATCGAGCTGTACTCGCCGACGACCACCTGTCCCGAGAGCGGGTCCCCCACGCGCCCGAGATACAGCTCCGCCCGCCCGTGCTCGTCTCCATGCCCGCGGGCGCCGAGGACGACGTCGCTCAGCCCGTCCCCGTCGACGTCCCCCGCCGTCGCGACCGCGGCTCCGAAGTCGTCCTCGTCCTGCGCGCCGTGGACCTTCCACGGCGCCGCCTTCGCGGGCATCTTCGGTCCCCCGAGGGCGCCGGCGTACGCCAGCACGAACCCGTGGTCGACGAGGCTCGGCGCGCCGGCGAGCAGGTCGGCGAGGCCGTCCCCGTCGAGATCGCCGGCCGGCGCGAGCGCGAACCCGAGCCGCGCCCCCGCCTTCTTCGTGACGTCCGTGAACGCCGCCGACGGGCTCAGGCCGGCGGGCGACCCGAGGTGCACCGTGACGCGGCCGCTGTCGACCATCCCCTGCCCGTCGTGGTACGGGGCGCCGATCGCGACGTCGGCGAAGCCGTCCCCGCTCATGTCCCCGGCCGGCGCCACGGCGCGCCCGAACCGGGCGGAGGCCCCCGGCCCGTCGAGGGTCAGGCTCGCCGGCTCGGTCGGCGACGCGCCGCCGCGGTGCACGAACACCCGCCCCGCGTCGACCGCTCCCGCGTCGAATCGCGGCGCCGCGACGAGGAAGTCGGCGAACCCGTCGGCGTCGACGTCCCCCGCCGTCTGGACCGCCTGCCCGAACAGCGCCCCGGCCTCGGGGACCGATCCCCTCCAGACGAACGCGGGGTCGACGCCGGTCGGCGATCCGACGAAGAGGTAGGCGTGGCCTCCGGCGGGACCGTCCTTCGGGCCGGGCGCGCCGACGATCACGTCCGAGAAGCCGTCCCCGTTCACGTCCCCCGCGAACGCCGCCGCGGAGCCGAACGCGTCGTCCTTCGCGAAGCCGAGCAGCACGCGATCCGCGACCGCGCCGGGCCCCGAGGCCGAACCGTGGAAGACGAGCACGGCGCCGGCGTCGGTCTTCGCGCCGTCGACGTGGCGCGCGCCGACGAGGAAGTCGCCGAACCCGTCGCCGTTCACGTCCCCGGCCGCCGAGACCGCGTACCCGAGCTCCCCCTCCTCCTCGTCGCCGACGA
>JAUIEL010000723.1 GCA_030428825.1 bacterium | reverse complement strand
GGGCGACGATCGCGCTGACCCAGGCGGCTCGGGCCCGCGCGTTCCTCGAGGGGCGGGGGTACGTCACGCCGCACGACGTGAAGGCGGTGGCGATGGACGTGCTGCGCCACCGCGTGATCACGACGTACGAGGCCGAGGCGGAGGGGGTGACGTCCGAGCAGGTCGTGCGCCGGGTCCTCGACACCGTGCGGGTCCCCTAGGGCGGGGGCGGCGGCGATGGAGGAGCGGGACGTCGGCCTCGCCGAGCTCCTGGCGGAGGTCCGTCGGATCGAGGTCCAGAGCGACCGGCTGGTGAACGGCCTCCTGGCCGGCGCCTACCGGTCCGTCTTCCGCGGGGCGGGCGTCGAGTTCGACGAGGTCCGCGAGTACCAGGAGGGGGACGACCCGCGCGCGGTCGACTGGAACGTCACGGCGCGGGTCGGCCGTCCGTTCGTCAAGACGTACGTCGACGAGCGCGACCTGACCGTCCTCTTCCTGCTCGACGTCTCGCGGTCGATGCGGGCCGGGTTCGGGCCGTGGTCCGCGCGCGGGGCGGCGGCGCGCGTCTGCGCCTGTCTCGCCCTCTCCGCGGCGCGGAGCCACGACAAGGTCGGACTGGTCGCGTTCTCCGACGGCGTCGAGCGGATCGTCCCGCCGCGGCAGGGGACGCCGCACGCGCTCCGGATCGTCCGCGACTGCCTCGCGCTCCCGGACGGCCGCGGGCGGACCGAGCTCGCGCCGGCGCTCGAGCGGGCGGCGCGGATGGTCCGCCGCCACGCCGTCGTCTTCGTCGTCTCCGACTTCCTGTTCGACGGCTTCGGCCCGACGCTCGCCGCGTCGGCGCGCCGGCACGACGTGGTGGCGGTCCGGCTCCTCCTCCCCGAGCTCGAGCCGCCCGACCTCGGCCTCCTGCGCGGGCGCGATCCGGAGAGCGGCCGGGCGACGGTCGTCGACTGGGGGAGCGCGAAGGTCCGCTCGGCGTACGCGGCGCGGGTCGAGGCGTGGCGCGCCGGCCACGACCGCGAGCTCGGGCGGGCCGGGGTCGACGTCATCGACGTTCCGGTGCCGCGTCACGAGGGGGAGTCGGTGGCGCGTCCGCTCGTCGACTTCTTCCGGATGCGCGAGCGGCGGGGGACGAAGCGGTGAGCGGTCTTCTCCCACTCGCCGCCGCCCTCGCCGTCGCGCCGCCCGCGGTCGAGCTCCGCCTCGACGTTCCTCCCGCGCCGGTCGTGCCGGGGCGCGCGTTCCCGCTGACCGTCGTCCGCGCGTGGTCGACGGACCTCCGCCCGGAGCCGTGGCGGGACGATGCGCTGGCGCCGCTGGTCGTGCGGGAGGTGGCGACGGTCGCTCGCGAGGAGCGGGCGGACGACTCCGGCGCGCCGGCGCGCCGCGTCGAGGAGCGGACGTTCGAGGCGTGGGCGTTCTCCCGCGCGCCGATCGAACTCGCCCCGTCGTTCGCGGCGACCGCTCCGGACGGCCAGTCCCGCTCGGCGGCGCCCCGGACCTGGACGGTCGAGGTGCGGCCCGCGGTCGACGCCGGCGATCCGGGCGCGGCCGAGCCGCCGGGGGAGCTGCTGCCGGTCCCCTCCTCCGGTCCGGGCGCCCTCGAGATCGCGCTGGCGCTCGCGGTGCTCGTCGCGGCCGCCGCGCTCCTCCTCCGGAGACGGCGTCGCCGGGCGGTCGAGCCGCGTCCGACGATCGCGCGGGTCCGCCGGGCGCTCGCGGAGCTGCACGAACGGCCATCGGGAGGAGTCGCGGCGGCGGACGTCGCCGAGGTCGCGCGCCTCCTCCTCGCCGTCCGAAGCGGCGCCCCGGTCGACGAACGGACGACCGAGGAGCTGCTCGCGGCGGCGGTCGGGGCGCCCGGGATCGACGACGCCTCGCTCGCGTCGATCCTGCGGACGGCGGACCGGGAGAAGTTCGCGGGACGGCCGACGTCGCCGGACGAGGCGGCGCGTCTGCTCG
The DNA here is from genome assembly GCA_030428825.1 of bacterium. Taxonomy (GTDB): domain Bacteria; phylum Planctomycetota; class B15-G4; order B15-G4; family JADJEK01; genus JAUIEL01. The sequence continues at coordinate 1,461 of JAUIEL010000723.1, read as the reverse complement.
ACGACCTCGATCGGCTGCTCGCCGCGGCGTCGTCCGCGCCCGACGTTCCCGACGCTCCCGACGGAGGTGGGGCGTGAACGCGCGGCTCGAGGCGCTCGTCGGGCTCCGGCTCGAGGACCCGGCGCTCCTCCTGCTGCTCGGGCTCGTCCCGCTCGCGCTCCTCGCCCGCGCGCGGCGCGGCGGTCCGGCGCTGCTGTTCGCGCCGCCGGTCGACGGACTGCCGGTCTCGACGAGGGCGCGGCTCCGGCACGTCCCGCTCGCCCTCCACGTCGTCGCGATCGCGCTGCTGATCGTCGCGGCCGCGCGGCCGGTGCATCGCGCGCCGCTCCCGCTCGAGGCGAAGGGGAGCGACGTCCTCCTCGTGCTCGACGTCTCGTCGTCGATGACCGCGACCGACATGGATCCGGAGCGGACCCGGCTGCAAGTGGCGAAGGACGAGGCGCTCGGTCTGATCCGGGCGCGGCCGCACGATCGGTTCGGCTTGCTGACGTTCGCGCGCTACCCGGACGTCGTCTGTCCGCCGACGCTCGACCACGACGCGCTCGCCGCGTTCCTGGCCGGGATCGAGACGGTCGAGCCGGACGGGGCCGAGGATCGGACCGGGCTCGGGGCGGCGCTGGCGCGCGCGGCCCAGCTCTTCGCGGGCGGCGAGGGGGGCGCGTCGAGCGTCGTGATCGTCCTGACCGACGGCGAGGAGAACGTCGCGACCGCCGAGACGCCGGACGAGATCGGCCCGCTCCCGGCCGGGCAGCTCCTCGAGTCGCTCGGCGTCCGCACCCACCCGATCGTCGTCGGTCGCGGCGCCCCCGGCCCGCGAGGGGAGTGGACGCCGCTCGACCTCGCGCAGGTCCGCGCCGTCGCGGAGCGGACCGGCGGCGTGCTCGGCGAGGCGAGGGACGCGGCCGCGATGGCCGAGGTCGTCCGGCGGATCGACGCGCTGGAGAAGGTCGAGCACGAGGCGCCGCGGTTCCGGATCGAGGAACGTTTCCTCCCGTTCCTGCTCGCCGGGCTCGCGCTCGGGCTCCTGTCGTTCGGGCTGCGCCGGACCGTCTGGGAGACGTGGCCGTGAGCGCGGCGGGGATCTTCGTCCGGCCGGAGCTCGGCGCCGCGCTCCTCCTCGTGCCGGCGGCGGCGGTCGTCGCGCTCGTCCTCGAACGGCGGCGGACGGCGCGGCTGGCGCGCGCGGTCGGTCCGCGGGCGCGGTGGCTGGCCCGGGAGACCTCGGCGGGGGCGCGTCGGGTCCGCGGGGCGCTCCTCCTCGCGGCGGCGGCGCTCGCGATCGTCGCGGCGATGGAGCCGCGGTGGGGCGTCGGCCCGCGCCGGGTCGAGCAGCGCGGGGTCGACCTCGTGGTCTGCCTCGACGTCTCGCGGTCGATGCGCGCGCGCGACCTCCCGCCCGACCGGTTGACGGCGGCGACGGACGGGATCCGGCGGCTCGCGGCGCGGGGGCGGGGCGACCGG
>JAUIEL010000722.1 GCA_030428825.1 bacterium | reverse complement strand
GCCGATCGGTCCGCCGGGGTTGTGATAGATGTGCAGACGCCGGAAGAAGCCGTTGATGGCGACGTCGACGTCCGAGATCAGCACGTCCGGCCAGCCGTCGGCGTCGAGGTCGACGATCTCCACCGGCCCCGTGAACCCGTCATCCGATCCCGAGAGGAACTGGAACGGCCGCGGCGGCCCCCAGGCGACCTGACCGTTCGCCGCGGTCGAGAGGTTGTAGCGGAGCCGATCCGTGAGGTCGTCCCCGAGCACCGCGTCGGGGCGGCCGTCGCGGTTCAGGTCGCCGACGGCCAGCGCGTACGGCGAGAAGGAGTGGAACGTCTGCACCACGCCGAGCGTCGCGCCGGACCGATAGACGGCGCGGCCGGGGTTCGACGCGTTGGTGGAGAGCTTCAGGAGGTCGACGAGCCCGTCGAGGTTCAGGTCGACGAACGTCCCGCCGATCCCGAACGCCGAGGCGAGCGCCGCCGTCGTGGCGAGCGTCGAGCCGTCGACGAAGAAGCCGTTCCCCTGGTTCAGCAGGATCCGGTCGTCGGTGTCGGCCGTGGCCGGTTCGGCCGGGGAGCCGAACCCGCCGTCGTTGTCGGAGAAGTAGAGGTCGATGTCCCCGTCCCCGTCGACGTCCCCGGTCGACACGCTCGAGAACCGGGGGTGCGCCGGCAGCCCCGTCCCCGTGTGGAGGAGCTGGGGGATGCGCGCCTCCTCGTGGCGCAGCCCCGCCCACACGCCGCCGACGAACCCGAGGTTGCGGTGGATGCGCGGATGTCCGACCGCCTTCGTCACGGCGGCCGAGCCCTGCGCGGCGGTCACGACGTCGAGCAGTCCGTCGCCGTCGAGGTCGGCGAGCGCCACGCCGGTGTCGCAGGTCGGCGTCAGGAACCCCTGGTCCCCGGGGACGTCGGAGGCGACCGCGTGCGTCGAGGTACGATCGACGAGGACGCCCCCCTGGTTCATCAGCAGGAGGTTCGTCTGCGGGCCGAGGGAGTCGAACGGGACCTTTCGCACGACGACGAGGTCGAGCCAGCCGTCCTGGTCGAGGTCTCCGTGCGCGAAGGCGACCTCGACCGTCGTGGACGACACGGCCGTCGGCAAGGGCTGCAGCATCGCTCCGCCGGGCTGGAACTCGGCCCAGCGGTGGTCGAACTGAGCGACGCCGAGCGGGGCGAACCCGAGCCCCACGAACGCGAGACCGACGATCCGACGCATCCCATCCTCCTTCCACGGCGCCCGGAGCGGCGCGCGTGGGAGCGAGGATACCCCGGCGCGGTCACGGAATCGGGGACGGTCGGGCGAGTGCTCCCGCGCGCTCCCCGATCGCGCCGGGGAACGCGCGCGCCGGCGGCGCGGTCCGCCTCTACCCGAGCATCTCCTTCACGGTCTCCCGCTCGCCGACCAGTTCGTCGTTCGTGACCGCGATCTTCGACGCGCTGAACTCGTCGATCGGGAGCCCCTGGACGACCTCGTAGGTGCCGGGCGCGACCGTCTTCACGGGCATCGACGCCCAGATCCCCTCGGCGAAGCCGTAGCTGCCGTCCGACTTCACCGCGATCGAGTGGACCTCGTCGGAGACCGTCGACAGGGCGCGGACGTGGTCGATCAGCGCGTTCGCCGCCGACGCCGCGGACGACAGGCCGCGCGCCTCGATGATCGCGGCGCCGCGCTTGCCGACCTTCGTGAGGAACTCCCCCTCCAGCCAGGCGTGGTCGGTGATCACGTCGGTCACCGGCTTCCCACCGATCGTCGCGTTCTTGAAGTTGGCGTACATCGTCGGCGAGTGGTTGCCGTAGATGATCAGGTCGTTCACGTCGGTCACCGGCACGCCGGCCTTCTGAGCGAGCTGGGTCGACGCGCGGTTCTGGTCGAGGCGGGTCATCGCCGTGAACCGCTCCGGCCCGAGGCGCTTCGCGTGCGCCGCCGCGATCATCGTGTTGGTGTTGCACGGGTTCCCGACCACGGCGACGCGGCAGTCGTCCGCCGCGTTCTCGTCGATCGCCTTCCCCTGCCCGATGAAGATCTTCCCGTTGTCCTTCAGCAGGTCGGCCCGCTCCATCCCCGGCCCGCGTGGCTTCGAGCCGACCAGGAGGCACCAGTTCGCGTCTCCGAACGCCTCGTTCGGGTCGTCATGCATCGAGATCGAGGAGAGGAGCGGGAACGCGCAGTCGTCGAGCTCCATCGCCACCCCGCGCATCGCCTTCTGCGGCCCCTCGACCGGGATCTCGAGCAGCTTCAGCTTCACCGGCTGGTCCTTCCCGAGCATCTCGCCGGCGGCGATCCGGAACAGGAGGGAGTAACCGATCTGGCCGGCGGCTCCGGTGACGGCGACGGTGACGGGGGACTTCATGGTTCTGCGCCTTCGATTTCGAGGGGAGACGTGAAACGGAGCGATCCTACCAGGGAGCGGCCGCCGGGTCGAAGGGGAGATCCGCCGCCGCCCCCGGCCGGTCTGCTATCCTCCGCCCCGACATGGGCCGCCTCGAGGGAAAGACCGCGTTCTGCACCGCCGCCGGCCAGGGGATCGGCCGGGCGACGGCGCTCGCGTTCCTCGCCGAGGGGGCGCGGGTGATCGCCACCGACGTCGACGAGGCGAAGCTCGCCGCGCTCGCCGCGGAGTCCGGCTCCGACGCCCTCCGGACGACCCGGCTCGACGTCACCGACGCCGCGGAGATCGCGCGGGTGACGGCCGAGGCCGGCCCGATCGACGTCCTGTTCCACTGCGCCGGGTTCGTCCACCACGGCACGATCCTCGATTGCACCGACGAGGATTGGGACCACTCGTTCGACCTGAACGTGAAGGGAGCGTTCCGTCTCACGAGGGCGTTCCTCCCCGGCATGATCGAGCGCGGCGGCGGGAGCATCGTCCACGTCGCCTCGGTCGTGTCGTCGTTGAAGGGGGCGCCGAACCGGTTCGTGTACGGCGCGACCAAGGCGGCGGTCGTCGGGATGACGAAGGCGATCGCCGCCGACCACGTGAAGCAGGGGATCCGCTGCAACGCGATCTGCCCGGGGACGGTGAACTCGCCGTCGCTCGACGAGCGGATCGCGGCGCTCGGGGACCCGGTGAAGGCGCGGGCCGACTTCGTCGCGCGCCAGCCGATGGGCCGCATCGGCGAGCCGGAGGAGGTCGCGGCGCTCGCGGTCCACCTCGCCTCGGACGAGTCCGCCTACACCACCGGGACGACGCTCGTCCTCGACGGCGGCTGGAGCATCTGATGAAGCTGTTGCGATTCGGCCCCCGCGGCCAGGAGCGGCCGGGCCTGCTCGCGGACGACGGGACGATCCGCGACCTCTCGGCGCACGAGCATCCGAACATCCTCGGCATCCTCGACTTCGGCGAGCACGAGGGCGTGCCCTTCGCGGTGCTCCAGTACCTCGGCGGCGGCGACCTGTCGGCGCGCCTCGACGAAGGGGTGCAGAGCCC
>JAUIEL010000029.1 GCA_030428825.1 bacterium | reverse complement strand
CGAGATCGAGAGGCGCGACCTGATGCTCGAGGAGATGCGCCGCGAGCTGAAGGAGCTCCAGCAGGAGGTCCGCCGCCTGAAGCGCGAGCGCGCCGGCGTCCGGATCTGACGCCCGGCGACGGCCGAGGTCGAAGGCCCCGCGCCCGGATCGGAGCCCTCCGGTCCGGGCGCGGCGCGTCTCGGTTCGCGCCCGCCCTCTCCTTCCTCTCGTTCCTCTCCTTCCTCTCGATCCTTCCCCCTTACACTCGCTCCGACCCCGCCGCCCCGGAGCCCGCCCCATGCCCTGCCGATCCGCCCTCGCCGGCGCCCCGCTCGTCCTCGGGCTGGCGCTCGCGCTCCCCGCGTGCCGCGAGGCCGCCGACGGTCCCGGCGCGGGGGGCGCTCCGGACGACGCGCCGAGCTGGTTCGAGGCGTACCCGGCGCCCGAGGCGACGATCACGACCGGCGACCCGTCGGGGGCGATGATCCTCGACACGATCGGCGGGGGCGCGGCGGTGTTCGACGCGGACGGGGACGGAGACGTCGACCTGCTGTACGTCGACCCCGGACCGTTCCCGACGGAGACCGGGCACGGCGGGAGGAACCGGCTGTTCCGGAACGACGACGGGGCGTTCGCGGACGTGACCGCGGAGAGCGGCGTCGACGTCGGCGGGTTCTCGAACGGCGTCGCGATCGCGGACTTCGACTCGGACGGCGACCGGGACGTCTACCTGACCCGACACGGTCCGAACGTCCTGCTCCGGAACGAGGGCGGCCTCCGGTTCGAGCCGGTCGAGGACGCGGGGGGCGCCGCGGGCGGGGACGACTGGTCGGCGTCGGCGGCGTTCGTCGACCTCGACCTCGACGGCGACCTCGACCTGTACGTCGTCCAGTACGTCGTCTTCGACCCGGCCGACCCGCCGCGCCACGGGAAGGACGGACGGACCTGCCTCTGGCGCGAGCTCGTCGTGTCGTGCGGCCCGCAGGGGCTCGGCGTCCCGCCCGACCGGTTCTATCGGAACGACGACGGCCGGTTCGTCGACGCGACCGAGCCGGCCGGCTTCGCGGCGGTCACGCCGGGGTACGGGCTCGGCGTCGTCGACGGCGACTTCGACGAGGACGGGTGGCCGGACGTCTACGTCAGCAACGACTCGACCCCGAATTTCATGTTCATGAACCGCGGCGACGGCACGGTGGAGGAGAAGGGGGTCCTCGCCGGCGCCGCGCTCTCCGCCCACGGGAAGGAGCAGGCGGGGATGGGACTCGCCGTCGGCGACGCGAACCTCGACGGCCACGAGGACCTGTTCGTGACGAACTTCTCGAACGACGAGAACTCGCTCTACCTCGCCGAGGGGGACGGCTGGTTCAAGGACGAGGCGGTCCGCGCCGGACTGGGGGTCTCGTCCCGCTCGCTCCTCGGCTGGGGGGCGGCGTTCGTCGACGTCGACCTCGACGCCGACTCCGACCTCGTCGCGCTGAACGGCCACGTCTACCCCGAGGCGGACACGCCGGGGACGGAGACGTCGTTCGCGCAGCCCGACCGCCTCTGGCTGAACGACGGCCGCGGCCGGTTCGCGGTCACGCCGTGGCCGGGCGACGCCCCGAACGTCAGCCGTGCGCTCGCGGTCGGCGACCTCGACGGCGACCGCGTGACCGACCTCGTGGTGATCCCGCTGCAAGGACGGCCGTGGATCTGGCGCGGGACCGCCGACCCGGGGAAGGCGCTGCAGGTCGTCGTCGACGGACCGCCGGGGAACCCCGACGGCTGCGGGACGACCCTCGTCTACGCCGCGCCCGCCGGCGAGCAGCGCCGTCGCGTCCGGACGAACGGCGGGTTCCAGGCGGCGTCCGATCCGCGCCCCGTCTTCGCCTGGACAGGGAAGGGGACGCTCGCCGTGACGTTCCCCGGCGGCGGCGGCGTCTCGATCCCGGTCGACGCGCCGGGGACCATCCGGGTGCCGTGGAGCGACTCGTGACGCGCCGCCCCTCCGCCCGGCTCGCGTTCCTCGCCGCCGTCGCCACGGGCGCCCTCCTCGCCGGCGGTTGCCGCGACGACCGCGCCCCCGTCGCCCTCCCGCTCGGCCCGGCCGAGGAGGCGACGCTCCGGACCGCCACCCGCCACCTCGAGCGCGGGCACATGAGCGAGGCGTACGCGACGCTCGAACCTCTCCTCGCGCGGACCCCGCCGCCGGTCGAGGCGCAGTACTTCGCCGGGATCGCGGCGTCGAAGCTCCGGCGGTACGAGGAGGCGGCCGAACGACTCGCCGACGCGGCGGCGCGCGACCCGAAGCTCTGGCCGCAGATGGTCGAGCTCGGCTTCGTCCACGAGAGCCTCGGCGACTTCGACCGCGCGATCGAGACGTACCGGAAGGTCCTGGAGGTCGCCCCCGGGAAGCGGCGGGCCCGATTCGGGCTCGGGCGCGTCGCGCTGGAGCGGGGGGACGTCGCGCTCGCCAAGGAGCACCTCGAGCGGGTGCTGCAGGACGACCCGACGTTCGTGGCGGCCCGGTACCAGCTCGCCCGCGCGCTCGTCGACGAGCGCGACTGGGAACGGGCGCTCGTCGAGATCGATGAGACGCTCCGGGCGCGGCCGTCACACGACCAGGCGCACTACCTCCGCGCGACGGTCCTGGCGCGGCTCGGGCGGGACGCCGAGGCGGAGGCGGCGCTCGAGAAGCGGGCCGAGGTGTACAAGAAGAAGGAGCGGATCAGCGGCCTGCTCGAACAGACGATGCACGGCCGCGATACGGCGGCCGTGCACGCCACGATCGCCCGCCTCTACCTCGACCTCGACGACGTCGAGGAGGCGGCGACGGCGGTCCGCGTCGGGCTGGCGAAGTTCCCGGGCGACCCGACGTTGACGGCGCTGCGGGAAGAGGTGGACGCCGGCCGGTAACCCCACCGGGCGACGTCTCGTCTCCTCGGTCGTGGAAGACGACCGATCGGAGACGCCGGATGCTCGACCTCGACCGCCTCGACGCCCTCCGCGAGGCCCTGGTGCACGACGAAGACCTCGACGCCGTGGCGCGCCGCTTCCTGGACGACTTCGGCGACGACCCGGACTTCGTCAGCCGCGGCTTCCCGACCGAGGAGCCGTTGCTGGAGCAGCTCGTCCGCGACGTCGTCCGTCGCGCGATCGGCCTCTCCTCCGACCGCGCGGAGTTCTTCCTCCACCGCGTCGCGCCGACCCCGTTCGTCCACGGCGCGGTCGTCTTCGGACGACGCCCCGCGACGCTCCTCTGGTTCGAGGACGTCGGAGTCGGCCTCGTGACGATCCTGTCGGAGAAGGGGGCGGATCACATTCGATTCCGAGCCGTCCTCGCGTAGGAGAAGGAAGGAGTGCGAGAGAAAGGAGAGGCGGGGGCTTCGCCCCCGGTGAGCAGCCCCAAGCTTCCGGCGGCCCTCGAGCCCCTCCGCGTCAGCGCCCTTTCGTTCCTCTCGTTCCTTTCCTTCCTCTCCTTCCTTCTTCCAGTCCATGCACGCGGTCGACCTCGAACGGCCCGTACGTCTCGACCGCTCCGTCCGGCCAGGTCACCGTCACTTCCTCGACCGGGGCGTCGGAGGCGCCGAGGCCGAAGTGGACGGTCGGGTCGCTCGCCGAGAGGTAGCCGAACGCGGAACGCGCGTCGCGGCGGAGGCGGCGGCCGGCGCGTTCGAGGCGGACCGACGCGTGGAGGGCGTCCGCCCCCCAGCCGCTCCCGAGGCGGAAGGAGATCGAGTGCCCGCGGTCCGGCGCGTGGTTCAGGAGGAGCGCGGCCGGGGCGTCGCGGTGGACGACCAGCAGGTCGACCGCGCCGTCGCCGTCGACGTCGCCGAAGGCCACCGCCCGGCTGGTCCGCGCCTCCTCGTCCGCGACGCCGCCGCGGGGACGGACCTCCGCGAACCGGAGGCCGTCGAGCCCCCGGAACAGGAGGTCCGGCTCGGCGTACGGATCGGCCCCGTGCGTCGGGTGGGCCCGCGTCACCCGGCCGTTCGCCAGGTAGAGGTCGAGGCGACCGTCGTGGTCGAGGTCGACCCAGCCGATCCCGAAGCGCGTGAACGGCCGCGAGTCGTTCGCCAGCCCGGCCCGTGCCGTCCGGTCGACGAACGTGCCGCGCTCGTTGACGTAGAGCGAGTCGGTCTCGCGGACGAGGTTGCAGACCATCAGGTCGAGGTCGCCGTCGTCGTCCGGGTCCCCCACCGCGACGCCCATGCCCGCCTTCGTCATCCCGGTCCCGTCGACGCCGCACCCGGCGAGGAGGCCGTCCTCGCGGAACGTCCCGTCCCCGAGGTTCCGCCAGAGGAGGTTCGGCATCGCGTCGTTGGCGACGAACACGTCCGGCCGCCCGTCCTCGTCGACGTCGAGGACGGCGACGCCGAGCCCGGTCCCCGTCGCCGCCTCGATCCCCGCCGCGCGCGACACGTCGACGAACCGGCCCCGCCCGTCGTTCCGGTACAGGACGTCGAGCGCCGGCGCCTCGTACGCGATCGGGGTGCAGTAGTCCGGCTCGCCGAGCCGGTTGTCGCAGCGCAGCTCCTGCGACGCCTTCCAGTGGACGTAGTTGCAGACGTACAGGTCGAGGTCGCCGTCGAGGTCGAAGTCGAAGAACGCCGCGCTCGTTCCCCAGCCGGGGTGGTCGACCCCCGCCGCGGCGGCGCATTCCTCGAACCGGGCGTCCCCGAGGTTGCGGAACAGCTCGTTCGGCCCGACGTTCGTCACCAGGACGTCGGGCCGCGCGTCGCCGTCGACGTCGCCGACCGCGACCCCCATCCCGTACCCCGCGCCGCCCGCCCCGCTCGCGCCGGTCGCGTCCTCGAAATGGCCGCGGCCGTCGTTCCGGAACAGTCGGTTCTTCGCGCCGGATCCCGCCGGGTCGAGCACGTCGCCCCCCTGCACCAGGTACGCGTCGAGATCTCCGTCTCCGTCGGCGTCGAACAGCGCCGCGCCGCCCCCCATGATCTCCGGGAGCCGATGGACCCCCGGCGCGGCGCCCGACTGGTGGACGAATCGCAGGCCGCGCTCCTCCGCCTCGTCGACGAACCACCCCGGCCCGGCGGCGGGCCGCCGCGACTTCGCCAGACCGTCGCCGCGATCGGAGCAGGCGCAGAGCGCGAGGGCACAGCCGACGGCGCCGCTCCGGGCGATCCGGACGAACCCGGGCGGCCGCGCCGAAACGGACGCGACGTCGGGCCGGGGAGCGGCGGCGGGCCGGACGGTCACTCGTCCTCCCGATCGGGCGGCGACGCGGGCGCGAGCCCCCGCGGGCTCGACGGGCGGCCCAGGGTCACGGCGGCGCCGAGGCGACGCGCCTCCTCCCGCTCGGCCTCCGCCCCCGCCGCGTCCCCGCGCACGACGAGGAGGTCCGCGAGGTGCAGGCGGGCGGCCGCCGAGCCGGGCTGCAGCTCGACGGCGCGCCGGGCGTGCTCGTACGCGCCGTCGACGTCGCCGCGGCGCCGGCGGGCCGACGACAGGAGCAGCTCGACGCGATGGTGCCCCGGGAGGAGCCGCCGCCGATCCTCCAGCACCTCCAGCGCGCGGCCCGACCGCCCCGCGCGTTCGAGCGACAGCACGAGCTGCTCCAGCACGCCGAGGTCGGCCGGTCTCGACGCCGCCACCGCCTCGAGCGCCGTCGCCTTCGCCGCCTCGCCGCGCGCCCCCCCTTCGCCGAGCGCCTCGGCGAACTCCCCCTGCACCCCGACGCGCATCGCCGCGACCTTGCGCGCCCACGGGTCGACCCGGAACGACGCCGCCGGCGCCGCCTCCTCCAGCAGCGCGCGCGCGCGGGCCGTCTCCCCCGACTCGGCCCACGCGCGGGCGAGGAGCCGCCGCGCCCGACCGTCGCCCGGGTGCTCGCGCACGACCGGCTCGAGTCGCGCCGCCGCCGCCGCCGCGTCCCCCCGCTCGAGCGACGCCCGCGCCAGACCGATCCTCGCGTCCGGGTCCGCGGGGTCGACGCCGAGCGCCGCCGCGAACGCGCGCTCCGCCTCGTCGACCCGCCCCTCCGAGAGGAGGAGCCGCCCCAGCCGGGCGTGCGTCGGCGCGTACCCCGGCGCCCTCTCGATCGCACGAAGGAACGCCCGCTCGGCCGCGACGGTCTCGCCCCGCCGCACGTGCATCCGCGCGAGGTGGTACCACGCGCGTCCATGGTCCGGGGCGAGGAGCGTGACCTGCTCGTACGCCCGCGCGGCGAGCGCGTCGAGTCCGTTGGCGTCGAGGATCGCCGCGAGGCGCATCCGGACCGGAACGTCCCGCGGCCGGGCGAGCACCCGGGACGTCGCGTCGTCCAGGATCGCGAGGAGGGTGTCGTCCCGGACGACGCCCGCCTCGGGGACGGGAGGTGCGAGCGGATCGTCCTGCGAGCACGAGGAGAGCAGAGCGAGCGTCGCGAGCGCGATCCCGATCGGCGTGGGCTGCATGAAGGGCTGCCGAATCGAAGACCGCCGCCGAGGATACCACGCCGGCCAGGCCGCGTCCTCGCTCCTGTTACACTCGTCCGGCCCCCCCGGGGCGCCGCCGCATGCCATCCCCGACCGACCCGACGACGCCGCCGCCCGACGTGACCCTCCTCCTCGAGCGGGTGCGCGAGGGGGACCCGGTCGCGCGCGACGAGCTCGTCCCGCTCCTCTACCGGGAGCTCCGCCGGCTCGCGGGCCGGCGCATGGCGAAGGAGGCGCGCGACCACACGCTCCAGCCGACCGCGCTCGTGCACGAGGCGTGGCTCCGGCTCGCCGGACGCGACGAGGGGTTCCGGAACCGCGCCCACTTCTTCGGCGCGGCGGCGCTGGCGATGCGCGCGATCCTGGTCGACCACGCCCGGCGCCGGCGCACCGACAAGCACGGGGGCGGGGCGTCGCCGCTCCCCCTGTCGAAGGTCGAGCCGGCCGACGGGTCGGCGCCGGTCGACGCGCTCGCGCTCGGCGAAGCGCTCGAGCGGCTCGAGGTGGTCGGGCGCGACAAGGCCGCCGCGCTGCACATGCGACTCCTCCTCGGGATGACGGTCGAGGAGACGGCGGAGGCGCTCGGCGTCTCGGCGCCGAAGGTGAAGAAGGACGTCGCGTTCGCCAAGGCGTGGCTGAAGCGGGAGCTGTCGCGTTCATGACCGCGTCCGAACCGGCGGGCGAGCGGATCGAGGAGGTGTTCGAGCTGTTCCACGCCGCGCTCGAGGTGCCGGAGGACGAGCGCGAGGCGTGGCTCGCCCGCCGGTGCGGCGACGACCACGCCCTCCGGCGCGAGGTGGCGGAGCTGGTCGCCGCGCACGACGACGACGACGACGCGCTCGACCGCTCGGCCGACGCGCTGAAGGAGTGCGCCGACGAGGTCCTCGACGAGGGGCTGCCGCCGACCGACCGGATCGGCCCGTATCGGATCGTCCGCGCGGTCGCGACCGGCGGGATGGGGACGGTCTTCGAGGCGGAGCAGGAGCACCCGCACCGCCGCGTCGCGCTGAAGGTCCTCCGGTTCGGGATCGAGTCGGAGTCGGCGCTCCGGCGGTTCGAGTACGAGTCGCAGATCCTCGCCCGGCTCCGCCACCCCGGCGTCGCGCACGTCTACGACAGCGGGACGTACGAGAGAGCCGACGGCCGGCGGGCGCCGTGGTTCGCGATGGAGTACGTCGAGGGCGGACGACCGATCACCGACCACGCGCGCCGCGCCCGCCTCTCGGTCGAGGCCCGCCTGCGGTTGGTGGCGGCGGTCTGCGACGCCGTGCACCACGGCCACCAGAAGGGCGTCATCCACCGCGACCTGAAACCGGCGAACGTCCTCGTCGACGACGCCGGACGCGTCAAGGTGATCGACTTCGGGGTCGCCAAGGCGACGGACGCCGACCTCGGCTCGATCGCCCTCGAGACCCGGGCGGGGCAGCTCGTCGGCACGCTGGCGTACATGAGCCCCGAGCAGGCGAGCGGCGACGGGGACGAGATCGACGTCCGGAGCGACGTCTACTCGCTCGGCGTGATCCTGTACGAGCTCCTGACCGGGAGGCTCCCCCACGACGTCCGGGGGCTCGGGCTGATGACCGCGGTCCGGCGGATCGGCGAGCGGGACGCGGCGCGCGGGCCGCTCGACGCCGGCGCCCTCCCGGACGACGTCAAGACGCTCGTCCTGAAGGCGCTCGCCCGCGGTCGCGAGGAGCGGTACGCGTCGGCGGCGGCGTTCGCCCGCGACGTCCACCGCTTCCTCCGCTGCGAGCCGATCGCCGCCCGCCCGCCGAGCGCCCTCTACCACCTCCGGACGTTCGTGCGCCGCAACCGCCTCCTCGCGGGGAGCGTCGCCGGATTGTTCGTCGCGCTCCTGCTGGGGGGCGGCGCGGCGCTCTGGGGGTACGTCGCCGTCGAGCGGAAGAACGCGGTCGTCGAGTGGCAGAACGCGTTCCTCATCGGGTTGCTCGCGGAGGCGGACCCGTGGCAGGGAGAGGGCCCGCAGGCGACCGTCGGAGAGGCGGTGACGCGGGCGGCCGAACGGCTCGACGCCGACCCGCCCCCGCCGTCGACCGAGGTCGGACTGCGCCACCGGCTCGGCGAGATCCTCCTGCGCGTCGGCGAGCCGGCGATGGCGGCGAAGCACCTCGAACGCGCGGCGGCGCTCGACCGCGAGCTCGGCCGCGCCGACACCGCCGACTCGCTCGGCGCCCGCCTGCGGTGGCTGCACGCGCTGATCGACGCCGGCGCGATCGACGAGGCGGAGCGACGGACGGAGGAGCTGATCGAGCACGCCACGCGCGCCCTCGGAAGGGACCACCGGTACACCGTCGGCGCGCGGGTGACCGAGGGGCAGATCCTCGCCGAGCGCGGGCGGTTCGAGGAGGCGCGCGAGCGCTTCGAGGCGGGCGTGCGATGGCGACGCGAGCACCTCGGCCCGGGCGACCTCGCGACGGCGCAGGCGGAGAACAACCTCGCCGCGGCCCTGGTCGAGCTCGGTCGCGAGGACGAGGCGGCGGAGCTGTTCGCCCACGTCGTGCGGATCCGGACGCTCGCGCTCGGCGAGGACCACCCGCAGGTCCTCCTCGCCCGCCAGAACCTCGCCGCGACGTTCGCCCGGTCGGGGAAGGTGGCGGCGGCGGCGGACGTCACCCGCGAGATCTGGGAGAGCCAGCGCGCGCGCCTCGGCGAGGACCACCCGGCGACGCTCGGGACGCTCTCGAACCTCGCGATGCTCTACCGGGTGATCGGCCGACTCGACGAGGCGGAGCCGCTCTCCCGCCGCGCGTACGCCCTCCGGCGCGCGCGACTCGGCGACGACGACCCGGACACGCTCCGCTCGGGATGCAACCTCGCCGTCCTCCTGGTCGCCCGCTGCGCCCGGGGCCGGAAGGGGAAGGGGGACGTCCTCTCCCCGGCCGGCGCCGAGGCGGAGGCGCTCTTCCTCGACCTCCTCCGGACGGTCCGCCGCTCCGAACGGGCGACGCCGCAGAACGAGGCGCAGCTCCTCTCGAGCTACGGCAACCTCCTCCTGCTGCAGGGACGCCCCGCCGAGGCGGACGTCGTCTACGCCCGCGCCGAGGCGGTCGCCGCCCGCGCGTGGGGCGAGGGGCGGACCGAGACCTGGACGACCCGCGTCGGCGCCGGCGCCGCGGCGCTGCTGCGGGGGCGCCGCGAGGAGGCGGAGGCGAAGATCCGCGAGGCGGCGGCGTGGTTGCGGGAGAGGTTGGGAGGAGAGGCGGAGGCGGTGAGGAACGCGGAGTTCTGGGTGCGGCAGTTGGAGCGCGGGGGGAAGGTGGAGGCGGAGCCGTAAGGGAGAGCGCGGGCTCGAGAAGTTCGGTCGTGCCCGTGGTCGTGCCCGTGGTCGTGCCCGGTCCGCGGCCGGTCCGCGCATCGGCTCGTGCAGGTCGCGTTCGCCGACGGACACCGGACACCGGGGAACGGGCACGGAAACGACATCCCTCGGACTCCGTCCGTCTCTTCACCTCACCGAGATCCCCGACCCCGCGTTCGGATTCACCGCGAACGTCTGCAGCAGACCCAACGTCCCGGCATCCATCCGATGCACCGGCCCGTGCTGGCACGCGACCCACACCTCGCTCTCGTCCGGCGACAGCGCCAGCGAGAACGCCTTCGCCAGCGACGTCGCGGTGGTCACCGAGAGGTACGTCGGGATGGTCGGGTCGACCTCGACCCGGGAGATGGCGTCGGAGTTCGGCGTCGCCACGAAGACCGCCTTCCCGTCACGCGTGATGTCGATGTCGGTCGCGAAGTTCCCGAGTCCCGGGGCGACGGCGAGCGGGAGGCCGGTCGCCGTGTCGTAGAGGAAGAGCGTGCTCCCCGCCGTCCCGAGCGACGCCTGGGGGACGTAGGCGATCGAACCGTCCGGGCTGAGCGCGACGTCCGCCCAGAGTCCCCCGCCGGAGATCACGTTCTTCACCGAGTTCCGGGTCGGGCTCGCCGGGTCGACGTCGACGAGGACGACGAAGGAGGTCTGCGAGAACCCGAGGCTGGCGACGGCGAGGGTCTTTCCGTCCGCCGACACGCTCGCGCCCTCCAGCTGCGCGGCGGGGACGCCGAGCGCCACCTGGCCGAGGATCGTGCCGTACGTCGGCGACGCCGGGTCGACGTCGATCTCGACGATCTCCCCGGCCGTCGATCCGGAGCCGTAGCTCGCCCCGTAGGCGCGCGTCCCGTCCGGCGTGATCGCGACCGCGTTCGCGCTGCTCGAGATCGACACGGTCTTGTCGACGTTCCCGGTCGCCGCGTCGACGATCAGGAAGGCGTGGCCGGTCTCCGAGGCCAGCACGACGCGCGTGCCGTCGCGGGTGAACTCGACGTCGCCGGGGTGGGTCCACGACTGCGGCAGCGTGGCGGCCGCGCCGCTCAACGGATCGATCGTGTTCAGCGGGTGCACCGTCGCGCTCTGCGAGCCGGCGGTGACGACCCGCGGCGGGTCGACCAGGATCGCCTCCAGCCCCTTCGACGCGGAGATGCCGAACGCGGGCACCGGATCGTTCACCGCCCACTGGAAGTACGCGGAGAAGCCGACGAGCGCGGGCTGGGCCGGGATCGCGAGCGGCACGATCAGCTCGCCCGACGGGCCGGTCGGCAGCGGCGGGCTGACGAAGAACGGCAGCACGTTGATGTGGAAGCTCGACGCGACGTCGACCTTCTGCGCGCCGACGAGCAGGAACGCGGTCGAGTTCGGGAGCCCCGCCGTCAGGCGGACGCCGAACTGCGGGTTGCCGAGGTACGCCGATCCGAACGTCGAGATCCGCGGCTCGACGTTCGCGGTCCCCGGCGTCCCCGTGCCGTAGACGTGCAGGCTCGAGACCTCGGCGCGAGCGGAGACCGAGAAGAGGAGCGTGGCGGCGGCGACGACGTGAGCGGTGCGCATGAAGATCCCTCCGGGACGGTTGCGGGCTGTCGTTCGGAGGAAGCGAGATCCGGCGGCGGTCGGGATACGGGAATCCGACGCCGAGTCGCCGCCGCCCGCGTCACGGCTTCTCGAACTTCAGCTCGATCGCCTCGGACCCCGCGGGCGGCAGCACGATCCGGATCGGCCGGCTCGCCCGCTTCTCGTGGAGGAACTGCACGTCGACCGGACCCGCCGACAACCCCTTCACGTCGAAGCTCCGCGTCTCGCCGGGGAAGATCAGCACCTGGCGATGGAACGCCCGGCCGGCCCGCTCGAACCGGAACCCGAGGTACGGGAACCAGACCCCGTCCTGCGCCCAGTCGTCGGGGATCGAGAACGTCCCCCGGCACGGGACGCCGGGCTCGAGCCGGACGCGGACCGCTTCCGCCGCGGGGAGTTCGACCTCGAGCTCCGCGGCCCCGATCCGCTGGTGGTACGCGGAGACGCGATATCGCCCCGTGCGGTACGCCTCGATCGAGGCGCCCCCCTCCGCGTCGGTCGAGCCCGCGGCGACGAACCCCGCGTTCGCCTCGTCGAGCGGCGAGAGGCTCAGCTCGACCCCGTGCGCGGGCGCGCCGTCCGCGCCGACGACGACGAACTCGACGCGCGTCGTCCGGAGCGCCACGTCGAGCGGGAGCACCCCGCCCGGGCGGAGCTCGACGTCCCGCTCGAACACCTCGTTCATGTGGAAGCCGCGCTCCGTCCGCTCGACCCGATGGACGACGAACCGGACCCTCCCCGGCGGCAGCGTGTCGATCTCGTACGCGCCCGTGACGTCGGTCGTGGCGTTCCCCCCGCGCGCGCCGCTCTCGGCCGGTCGCCCGAGCGGGTGGACGAAGACCCGCGCGTCCTCCAGCGGACGTCCGTCGAGCGTCACCCGCCCCACGACCTTGCACGCGACCGCCGAGTCGGCCGTGATCGCGTCGATCTCGACCGTCGTCGTCTCGCCGGCGCGCACCTCGAACCCGCCGCTCGCGATCGACTCCGGCGGCGAGGTCAGCACCGGGAGCGCCGCGGCCAGGTCGCCGACGAGGTAGCGCGGACCGACGCGGTAGATCCAGGATCCGGCCGCGAGCGCCGGGATCTCGAACGCGCCGCGGGCGTCGGTCGTCACCAGCGTCGGCACGCCGGTCATGAACCCGAGGAACCCGTCGTCCTCGTACACCGTCACCATCAGCGGGCGGCTCGGCGGCTCGCCGGCGATCGTGACCCGTCCCTCGACGCTCCCCGTCGGGGAGAACCGGACCTCGACGACGCCGTCCGGCGCGGCGTCCAGCCGCCGTTCCGCCCGCCCGTACGCCGGGTGGGACGTGACGAGCCGCGGCGACGGCCGCGTCGTGTCGACCCCGTCGAACGAGAGGGGTCCGAGCACGACCGTGCCGTCGTCCCCCGTGACCCCCTCGACCGGGTGCGCCGGCCGGACGTCGAGCCGGCGCAGGCGGACGGTCGCCCCGGGGATCGGCGCGCCGCTCGCGTCGTCGACGACCCGCACGTCGAGCGGGGTCGGCGTCGGCGGCGTCACCTCGATCGAGGTCCCTCCCGGCGGCAGCTCGACCGGGAACGGACGGGCCGCGCCGTCGACCGCGACGAGCACCACGTACTCCCCCGGTCGGAGACCGTCGAAGACGAACCGCCGTCCGCCGGCGGCGTCCGCCGCGTGCCGCGCGCCGCTCCCGTCCCCGAGCGACGGCGTCCGCCCGCCCGCCCGGACCGCGGTCACCTCGACCCGCCCGAGCTCCGGGAGCTCGACGCCGACCAGGTCGACCACGAGCGCCGTCGTCGGCGCGAGACGGAGCTCCACCTCCTCGACGTCCCCCGGCCGATCGACCCGGAACCCGTCGCGCGGTCCGGCGCGGACGGCGACGGCGAGGTCGCCGAACTCCGGCAGGCCGCGGACGGAGAAGCGTCCCTCGGCGTCGGTCGGCGCCACGGCCGGCGCCGCGAACGCGCAGTCCGCGAGCACGGAGTGGACCCCGGCGAAGACCGCCGCCCCCTCGATCGGCGCGCCCGCCGCGTCGAGCACGCGCCCCTCGAGCGTCCGCCCGGCGTCGAGTCGGAGCTCGCCCACGTCGCGGGCCGGGACGTTCCCGGTCGGCGTCGCCTTCGCGATCGGGCGCCGCCCCTCGGCGTGGACCACGAGGCTCACGACGCCGCGAGACACGCCCCCCAGCGTGAACCGACCGTCGACGTCGGTGACCGCCCGGGGCGCGGGGAAGCGGATCCACCACGGCTCGACCCACTCCGGCAGCGGCGTCACCTCGTCGTCGCCGCGGACGACCACCGCGTCCGGCCGGAACCCCTCCCCGCCGACCAGGCCGATCGGGACGGGCGAGTGGACCGCGCGGACCGTCGCGCCGGCGATCGGTCGGTCCTCCTCGTCGACGACGCGCCCCGAGAGCGCGGTGACCGGGCCGAGCTCGACGTCGCCGACGCTCGCCGTCCGGTCCGGCGCCAGCGCCGCCAGGACGGCGCGGACCGTCGCGCGCCCTCCCCCGAGGTCGACCCCGAGCGCCAGGACCGAGTGCGTCGGCGCGTGGTCGAACGAGAACCGTCCCTCCGCGTCGGTGGTCGAACAGCCGCACGCCCGGAGCGGCGCGTCGTCCCGCTCGAGCAGCGTGCGCGCCAGGTTGCCGGTCAGCTCCTCCACCGCCACGCGGAGGAGGGTCACCTCCGTCCCCTCGACCGGCGCTCCGTCGAGCAGCAGGCGGCCGGTCAGCCCCGCCGTCTCCGCGGCCGGTGGCGGCGGCGCGGGCGCCGGGCCCGAGGGCTCGGCGACGTCGGCCGCCGCGGGCGACGCCGCGACGCGCTCGGGCCCGGCGTCCGACGGCGGCCGACTCGGGGGGACCGTCGGCGACGCGACGGCGACCGACGGAGCGTCCTCGAGCCCGGCGGGCTCTCCGTCGCTCCAGAGGAGACGCGTCGCCGCCGCCACGAGCACGATCGCGCCGACACCGATCAGGATCTTGTTCACCACGAGCAGACCTCCGAGGGAGAAGAGACCGGCGGAGGGGAGCGGCGCCGCCCCGCCGGCGACCGCCTGCTCGAGCACGCGCCCGCGGACGGCGGCCAGGCTCTTGCGCGCGGACGCCGAGAGGAGGAGCCCGCCCGCGATCCCGGCGGGGAGCATCCCGCGCAGGAGCGAGAGGCCGCGCGAGAGCTGGACCCGCACCGTGTCGGGACGACGCCCGACCCGGCGCGCGATCTCGGGACCGCGCGCGCCCTCGCGGACGCGCGGCTCGACGATCTCCCGGACGTGCGCCGGGAGGGCGTCGAGCGCCCGCTCCACCTCCGACTCGAGCTCGCGCTCCGCCGCGACCGACCCCGGGTCGCGTGGCGCGATCGTCTCGACCCGCTCCACCTCCAACGAACGGCGCCCCCGCCGGCGCGCCGCGTGGGCGTGCCGCACGAGGATGCCGACCAGCCAGGGCCGGACGCGTCGCCCCGCCTCGAACCGGCCCGCCTTCTCGAGGGCGGTCAGGAACGTGGCCTGGAGCAGGTCCTCCGCCTCCTGCGGGTTCGCCGCCACGTGGCGCGCGATCCGCAGGAGCTCCGGCGCGGTCCGGTCGAACAGCCGGGCCAGGAGCCCGGGGTCGCCGTCCCGTCGGAAGCGGAGGAAGAGGTCGTCGTCCGGCTCTCGCGTCATGCAGAGTGCTCGTCGTGAACGGGGAAACCGTAACGGGAACCCGCGGTTTTTCCGTCCCCCTCCGCCGGCGAGCTCCCCGCGAGCCCGGACGGGCGCTCTCGCTCCGCCGTCTCGCCGCTTGCTCCGCGTCCGCCGCCGGCCTACCTTTGCCGTTCTCTCTCCGGGCGGTGGGGACCGAGTCCGAGAACGATCCGGATGCCGACGTCGACGTTCACGCCGATCCTGTTCGTCCTCTGCCGTCTCGCGGGGCTGGCCGGACTCCTCCTCGTCTTCCCGCTGGCGCTGACGGTCGTCGACGGCGGGTCGCGGCGGGAGCTCCTGGCGTTCTCCGTCCCGCTCGCGGGGTCACTGGTCGTGTTCCAGCTCTCGCGCTTCCTCGAGCGGCGCGGCGCGACGCAGCTGAAGAGCCCGGCCCAGGGGTTCCAGTGCGTCGCGTACGGCTGGGCGACGTTCGCGCTCCTCGGCGCCGTCCCGTACTGGATCTCCGGCGCGCTCCCGACGTTCGTCGACGCGTGGTTCGAGTCGATGAGCGGGCTGACCACGACCGGGGCGTCGGTCTTCCGGTCGGTCGAGGCGGTCCCGCGCGGCCTCCTGCTGTGGCGCGCGATGTCGCAGTTCATCGGCGGCCTCGGGATCATCGCGCTGTTCGTGGCGATCCTCCCCGCGCTCGGCGCCGGCGGCGTCGTCCTGATGCGCTCCGAGGTGACCGCGGCGGTGCTCGAGGATCGTCTCCGCCCGCGGATCCGGGACACGGCGCGCGTCCTCTGGACGATCTACGCCTCGCTCTTCGTCGCCAACGCGATCGCGCTCGTCCTCGCCGGATTGTCGGTGTTCGACGCGGTCTGCCACGCGCTCACGACCGTGTCGACCGGAGGGTTCTCGACGAGCGACCTCAGCTTCGCCGGGTTCTCACCCGCCGCGCAGTGGGTCTGCGTCGCGTTCATGTTCCTCGGCGCGACGTCGTTCCTCCTGCACGGGAAGGCGGTGTCGGGCGACCTGCTGGCGTACGCGAAGAGCGAGGAGTTCCGCGCGTACGTCCTGATCCTCCTCGTCTCGACCGCGCTCGTCACCGGCCTCGTGATGGCGACCGCCGGCCCGGTCGTCGAGTCGTCGGTCCCCTCGCTCGCGCCGGAGACGCACGACGGCGCGGCGTTCGGCACGGCGGTGCGCGACGCGGCGTTCCAGGTGACGTCGATCATGACGTCGACCGGCTTCGCGAGCGCCGACTACGACGTCTGGCCCGACGCCGCCCGGTTCCTGCTGATCGTGCTGATGCTCGTCGGGTCGTGCTCGGGCTCGACCGCCGGCGGCCTGAAGGTGTTCCGCGTGCTGCTGGTCCTCCGGACGATCGGCCGCCAGCTCCGCCTCCTCCTCAGCCCGGCCCGCGTCATCAACGTGCGGTACGGCGACGCGGCGGTCCCGCGCGACACGCTCCTCGCCGCGTCGACCCTCATGCTGCTCGCGCTCTTCCTGGTCGTCCTCGGCGCGCTCGCGCTGACGCTGATGGGGCTCGGGCTGAGCGAGTCGCTCTCCGGCGTCATCTCGTGCCTGACGTGCGTCGGCCCCGCCTTCGGCGATCTCGGCCCGACCGGCAACTACGCCGACGTCCCCGCCCTGGGGAAGGTCGTCCTGTCGGTGCTGATGCTGATGGGACGACTCGAGGTGTACGCCGTGCTCGTGCTGTTCGCGATGCTCGGGAGGAAGTAGGGGGAGGAAGCAACGAGAGCAGGGGAGAGCAAGGGAGAGCAGGGGAGAGCCCGCTGACGCGGGAAACCGACGACGACGACGGGGCTCCGTGGACCTACCGTGCAAGACTCGATTCGTCCGCACGAAGCCCGTCGACTTGCTCACCGAACGTCGGCGGTGCGGACGAAGATGTCCACATCCATGAGTCTCCTCCGCATTCCCCCCTACCCCAGGAAGCGGGTGAGGAAGCCCGAAGCGGGCGAGGCGGGGGACGGGCGGAGGAGGCTTCTCCGAGAGCGACCCCGCAGCGCGACTCGTCCCTTCGCGGAGACCACTCCCGACGCATCGCGCGAGGACGTGAGCGGGTCGGAGACACCTCCTCCGACCGTCCCCCGGCCGTGGCGCACGCGCAGACGTTCCCGAACGCGTTCCAAGCCCGCGCAGCGGATGAGGGCGTCGGCCGAAGGGGATCCGGGTGAGGGGGATGGTCCGGAGAACATCGGTTTCTCGATGGCCCCTCCGGCCGACGGAGGCGGAGGTGCCGCGGAGTTCCGGTCTTCGGGCGAGATCCGGAGAAAAACCGGCGGAACGTCGAGCGCCGACGGTCGGTCGCGCCGCCGTTGTCAGCGTCGCGGGGACGACTCTGTCGGCAGGAAACCGGCGAGCTCGCCGAGCACCTCGCGCGCCCAGCAAGTCGCTCCGAAGAACGCCTCGACGACCTCGCGGGGCGTGAACCCGTCGGGGAGCTTTCCGGCCTCCGTCCCCTCGCAATGGCCGATCGCGCGGAGGAGGTCTCCCAGTCTTCCCTCTCGACTCCGGAGCGCGCCCTCCAGCGGCGGAGCGAGGTGGATCGACTCCAGCGCCTCGTCCATCGGGAGGTCGGTCAACGCGTCGAGCACGGAGAGGAGCCCGACGCAGAACGCCGAGTCGGTGTCGAGTCGGTTCGACGCCGCGAGCATCTCGCACGTCCGTCCGCGCACGAGCGCCGTCTGCATCAGCTCCCGCGGCTTGTCGTCGATCTCGCTCAGCAGGAGGAGCGCGACGTAGCGCCGGATCCGTGTCAGGCCGAGCAGGACGATCGCCTGCTGGATCGACTCGATCGCCACCGGCAGGGCGTAGATCGCGGAGTTCACGACGCGCAGCATCTGGTAGCTGAGCGCGACGTTCCGCTCGATGATCTCGCGCGCCTCGTGGATGTCGAGGTCCGGCTCCTGCATGCGGGCGAGGAGGCGGAGGAGCGACAGCCGGTCGGTCGGGACGCGCCGCCGGCGCAGGATCTTCGGCCGGCAGAAGAAGAACCCCTGGAACCAGTCGTAGCCGAGCCCTCGGCAGAGGTCGAACTGCTCGGGGGTCTCGACCTTCTCGGCCAGGAGACGCCGCCCCGGCCGGGCGAGGTCGTCGACCATGCGGGCCAGCCCGTCCCGGTCGAGGTGCGGGAAGTCGACCTTCACCACGTCGGCGAGCGCGAGGATCGAGGCCTGGTGCTTCGGGTCGACGACGTCGTCCAGCGCGATCCGGTAGCCGAGGTCCTTCGCCTCGTGCAACGCCGCCATCACCTCGTCGTCCTCGGGGACCGACTCGAGGATCTCGAGGTAGACCCGATCCTGCGGGAAGCTCTGCCAGTGCCGGTCGAGCAGGAACCGCCGCGTCAGGTTGACGAACGCCGGCTGCGGACCGACCAGGCGATCGAGCCCGAAGTCGACGAGGGCGTTGATCGTCACGTTGGCGGTCGCCTGATCCCCGTCGACGTCCCGCGCGGAGACGCCGTCGTCGGAGCGGTACAGGAGTTCGTATCCGACGACCTCCTGTCTCGCGTCGCAGATCGGTTGGCGGCCGATCAGTGCGTCCAAGTGAGTTCTCCGTCCGGGGTTCCCTCATTGCATCGGCCGGGATCCCCTCTCGACTCCAGTCGGAACGCCGGTTCGGGGCGGTTCGCACCGCCTCCCCCCGGTTCTCCGCCCCGGTCGCCTGTCGCCTCAGTCCGACGAAAGGCGCGCCACCAGGCCCGAGGCGCGCCGGATCCGCCGTTCGACCGCCCGGGCGAGGATCTCGGGGTCGGCGAGCAGCGTGAGTCGGCGGCGCGCCCGGGTCAGGCCGGTGTAGAGGAGCTCCCGGGTGAGGATCGGGGACTCGCGGGGGGGGACCACCAGGCAGACGTGCTCGAACTCGGAGCCCTGGCTCTTGTGGACCGTCATCGCGAAGACGGTCTCCGGGGCGGGGATCCGGGCGGCCGGCAGGACCCGCACCTCCCCCTCCCGCCCCCGCAGGGCGACCCGCCACGTCCGGCGCCCGTCCTCGGTCCGTTCCTCGAGGCAGACGCCGACGTCCCCGTTGGAGAGGCCGAGCGACGGGTCGTTCCGGGTCACGAGGACCGGCCGGCGGTCGTACCACTCGTCGGACGTCCGCGAGAGCGCCCCCCGCTCGACCAGGCGCTCTCGGATCGCGTCGTTCCACGCGAAGACCCCGAGCCGCCCCCGGCGGTGCGCGGTCAGGATCCGGTGGTCGTCGAGCCGGGCGAGCCGGTCGGCGGCGGACGACGCGGAGAGGTACGAGTCGAACCCGGCGAGCAGGCGGTCGTCGAGCACGCGCCGCGCCGTCGACCGGGCGTCGAGCGGCACGAGCGTGAGGTCGTCGTGCTCGGCCGCGAGCACCTCGCGCACGGCGTCCGGCGCGCCCGACCGCACCGCCGCCGCGAGCCGCCCCACGCCGCTCGATTCGTCGTACCGATACACCTTCACCAGCTCGACGACCCGCTCCGCGAGCGGGCCGCCCGCGTCCGCCGCCGCGCAGAGGTCGGCGAGGACCGCCCCGACCTCGACCGAGGCGAGCTGGCGCCGGTCGCCGAGCAGGACCAGGCGCGCGTCGGGCGGCACGGCGTCGACCAGCTTCGCCATCAGCGGCAGGTCGACCATCGACGCCTCGTCGACGACGACGAGATCGACCGGGAGCGGGTTCGCCGCGTCGTGCGCGAACGACGCCCGCTCGCCGGGGCGGAACCCGAGCGCGCGGTGGATCGTGGACGCCCGCGCGGTGAGGCCGCGCCGGACCGCCTCGTCGACGTCGAGGTCGCGGGCCGCCGCGTGGACCGACTCCTCCAGACGCGCCGCGGCCTTCCCGGTCGGCGCGAGCAGCGCGACCCGGAGCGCGCCGGGCGACCCCGCGAGCGACTGGCAGAGCGCGAGCAGGCGGACGACCGTCGTCGTCTTCCCGGTCCCCGGACCGCCGACGACGATCGAGAGACGCGAGCGGGCCGCGCCGACGGCCGCCGCGCGCTGGCGGTCGTCCTCGCCGGCGCCGGGGAAGAGCCGCGCCACCTCCGCCGCGAGCCGCCCCTCGTCGACGGCGAGGACCGCGCCGGCCCGCGCGCGCAGCGCCTCGGCGAGTCGCTCTTCGTACGCGTGGTACCGGTGGAGGTAGAGCCGTCCCCCCGCGTCGAGGACGAGCGGCCGGTCGTCCGCCGCCCCGCCGACCAACGGGCTCTCCCGGAGCGCCTCCCGCCACGCGTCGCCGTCCGGCCACCGCGTCCCCGCGTCGTCCGTCGGCGGGTCGGGGGCCGGGTCGTCGAGGTCGAGCTGGACCTGCCCGAGCCGCACCGCCCGCGACAGGAGCGCCGCCGCCAGCGCGACCCGCTCGTCCTCCTCCGCCCCGATCCGGCGGAGCGCGCGGGCGAACTGCACGTCGAGGTCGGTCAGCAGGCCTCCCTCGCGGAGCCGGTCGAGCGCGTCCGTCACGAGTTCCCTCCCGGGGCGGTCGGCGCGGACGCCCCCGCGAGGACGGCGTCGAGCCCCTCGACCAGCGAGGGCGTCGCCGGGATCTCCACCACTCCGCGCCCCGCGTGCTCCGGCGCCATGCCGCGCAGGAACAGGTAGCGCGCGCCGCCGAGATGGCGCGCCGGGTCGTACCCCGCGAGGCGCACGCGGAGGAACCGGTGCACCGCGACGAGGTAGAGGAGCGCCTGGAGGTCGTAGTCGTGCTCCCGCATGGCGCGGCGGAGCGCGTCCGACTCGTAGTCGCCGTAGTGCGGCCCCAGGTCGTTCGACTTGAAGTCGACCACCCAGTACCGGCCGTCCGGCCCCGGGGCGTCGGAGAAGACGAGGTCGACGTACCCGCGCAGGAACCCGCGCAGCGGCCGGAAGTCGAGCGCCTCGATCCGGTCCGCGACCTCGGCCGGCACGGCGGGCGGCCCCTCGCGGCGCACCACCTCGGCGAGCTCCGCCGGACGGAGCGGCGCGCCGCCGGGCGCCACGGGGAAGAGGAACGGCAGCTCGTTCCAGCGGCGCTCCGGAGGGACGTCGGCGAGGCGCGTGCCGGCGTCGTCGAGGGGCGCGTCGAGCGCGAGGCCGAGCGCGTCGGCGATCGACTCGGACGGGTGGACGGCGGGGACGGCGAACGCGCGCCGCACCTTGTCGACGGTGTCGCGGAGCGCGTCGCGCGCGTCCACGCGGAAGTCCGCGAGCTCGAGCACGCGGTGGAGGAACCGCCCCGCGCGGGTGCCGCGCACGAAGTCGCGGAGCGGCACCGGCGCCCCCGCGCCAGGGTCGCGCGCCGGCTCGAGCGCCGGGTCGTCCCGCTCGGCGCCGGTCTCCTCCGGGCTCCCCGCCGCGCCGGCGTGCCCCGACACGAGCGCCGAGAAGCTCGACGTTCGGAACGTGCGGTCGAGTTCGCGGCCGAGCGACGCGGCCGCGAGCGCCGAGACGTCAGGCTCCGGACCGACGTACGTCGCGGCCGTCGCCGGCGACTCGTCGACGATCTCGATCGAGCCGTCCGAGCGCGCGGCGAGCGACGCGAGGTCGTCGCGGAGCGTCGCCGCGTCGACCTTTCCCTCGCCGTGGAGCAGGTGTCCCAGCGGCGAGAGCTCGAGCTCGTTCACGAGCCCGTGGTGAACGACGGTCAGGTGACGGGCGCGGGTCAGCGCGACGTAGGCGAGCCGGAGGTCCTCCTCCCTCGTCGCGCGCAGCGCCGCTTCCTTCACCCCGGGGTGGTCCTTTCCGCGGAGGTCGATGCAGCGCCGGCCC